>JBBDQS010000107.1:86142-90807 GCA_040905805.1 Egibacteraceae bacterium
GGGGGCGCCGCGGCGGACGGGCGGGGGCGGGGGGCGGTGGCCGCCGCCACCCGCCGCGACTCCTCCGCGGCCAGGCGGCGGGCCGCCTCAGCCCGGCGAGCCTCCTCGGCCTGCCGGCGCAGCTCCGCCTCCAGCTGCTCGCTCTCGGTCTTCAACGAGTCGATCAGGGCCACGTGGGTGGCCCGGTCCGCGTTCAGCTCCGCGAGCATGGTCGCGTGGCGGTCGGCCTCGGCGGCCACCGCATCGTGCAGGGCCTGCTGCTCGTCGACCATGCCCGCGACCCGGTCGCGCTCGACGGCCGCGACCTGGCGCTCGGCCTGGTGGCGCTCCTGCACCAGCGCGAGCTCGGCCGCTGCCGCCTGCACCTCGCGCTCCAGGTTGCCCACCAGCGTGATGGCGTCCTGGTCGGTGCCGAGGACCCGCTGCGCGTAGGAGAGCGCCCGGTTGAACTCGGTGACGTCGCTGATGCCGAACAGCATCGAGGTGTTGCCGCCGCCCGACCCCCCGTACATGTACGCGGCACGGGCACGGGCAGCCAGCGTGTCGCGGGCGCCGTCGAGGTCCTCGCGGGTCTGGGCCAGGTGCTGCTGGGTGCGTTCGAGGTCGGCGGTCGTCGCCCCGAGGGTCGCGTCGGCCTCCGACAGCGCCGCCTGGGCGGTGTACAGCTCGCCGGTCAGGGCCTGCAGGCGGGTGTCGAGCGCCGCCTGGCGCGCCTGGGACTCCTCGAGGTCGCTCATGGTCACCGACCGGCGCCCATCGAGCTGGCGCAGGTCGCCGCGCACGCTGTCCAGCCGGTCGTGGACCGCGTCCAGCTGCGACCGGGGTGAGGAGACGGCGATCCCGCCGGTCAACGGCAGCAGCAGGCCGGTCACGCAGAGCAGCGTCACCACGCGTCGGCCCCGACGCTCATTCATCCTGACCCCAGGCACGCGGACAACCATAGTGGCACCCAGTCACGTCTGGCAACCGCAACAACTCCAGCAACAGGACCCCGGCCCACCCGGGTGTGGCTGCCGGCACTAGACCGCCAGGAACCGTCGCAGGGACACGAAGGAGGCCATGGCCGCGATCCCCGCCCCGACCAACATCAAGATCGGCACCACGCTCAGGAAGTCGTCCGTGCCCACGAACGGCACGAAGAAGATCTGCTGGCGCAGCCCGTCGACCAGCGTCTGCAGCCCCACGTAGAGCAGGAGGCTCGCCAGGGTCGCCCCCAGCACGCCGGCGACCACCCCCTCCAGCACGAAGGGCA
This sequence comes from Egibacteraceae bacterium, assembly GCA_040905805.1. Taxonomy (NCBI): domain Bacteria; kingdom Bacillati; phylum Actinomycetota; class Nitriliruptoria; order Egibacterales; family Egibacteraceae; species Egibacteraceae bacterium. Next base: position 87,395 of record JBBDQS010000107.1, read on the forward strand.
GCCGGATGTACCAGTTGGTCGCCCCCACCAGCTTCATGATCCCGGTCTGCTCACGCCGCGCGAACGCCGTGATGCGGATGGTGTTGAAGATCAGCGCCACGGCCGCGCCGAGCTGCAGAAGCGCGACCACCAGGGCGCCGTTGCGCAGCGCCTCCATGACGGAGAAGAACCGCTCGAGGACGTCGCGCTGGTCAACGACCTCGTCCACGCCGGGATACCCGGAGAACTGGGAGGCCACCACGGCATACTGCTCGGGGTCGGTCAGCTGGACCCGGAACGAGGCCGGCAGGTCGTCGGGGGTCACGCTGTCCTGCATGACCGGGTCGTCGGCGAAGATCTCCTGGAAGTGGGCGAACGTGTCCTCTTTGGACTCGTAGAGGACGTCCTCCACGACCGGGCTGCCGACCAGGTCCTCGTGCAGCGAGTCGCGGGTGCTCGCCGCGATGCCGTCCTGGAGGAAGATGGAGACCTCCACCTGGGCGTAGAACAGGTCCCGGGCGAGGTCGACCTGCTTCTGCACCAGCAGGGCCGCGCCGAGCAGCGCGAGGCTCACCGTCACCGTCACGATGGTGGCGACGATCATCAGGGTGTTGCGCCGCAGGCCCGTGGTGAGCTCGGCGACGAGGTAGCGGCCCCTAGGACCCATAGCCGTACACCCCGCGCGTCTGGTCGCGGACGAGCACCCCGTCCGACAGCTCCACCACCCGCCGACGCATCGAGTCGACGATGTGCTGGTCGTGGGTGGCCATCACCACGGTCGTCCCCGTGCGGTTGATGCGGTCGAGCAGCTTCATGATCCCGACGCTGGTCGTGGGGTCGAGGTTGCCGGTGGGCTCGTCGCAGAGCAGGATGCGCGGGCGGTTGACGAACGCCCGGGCGACCGACACGCGCTGCTGCTCCCCCCCGGACAGCTCGTGCGGCATCGCATCGTGCTTGTGGCCGAGCCCGACGAGGTCGAGCACCTCGGGGACGGTCTCGCGGATGGCGCTGCGGGGCTTGCCGATGACCTCGAGCGCGAACGACACGTTCTCCGCGACGGTCTTGTTGTCGAGCAGCTTGAAGTCCTGGAACACACAGCCGAGCTCGCGTCGCAGGGCGGGGATGCGCCAGGTCTTCAGGCTGTTCAGCCGCTTGCCGGCGACGAAGATCTCCCCGGTGTCGGGGTTCTCGTCCTTCAGCAGCAGCTTGATGAACGTGCTCTTGCCCGACCCCGAGGCGCCCACCAGGAAGACGAACTCACCCTTGACGATCTCCAGGGTGACGTCCTTCAGCGCGACCACACTGTTCTTGTAGGTCTTGGTGACGTTGTCGAGTCGGATCACAGGGGTGGCCTCGCGCCTACCGGCGGGGGATCGGGAGAGGGCAGCGCAGGCCCGGACATCGGACGACGCATCAACGGCGAAGCGTAGCACCGGAGTCCTCCCGCAACCACGAGGCGCCCCTGGCCGTCGGGGCGGTGGCCCGGCGCCGGTCCCCTACTCCGATGACGTCTCGCCATCGCTCTTGCGGTCGCTGTCGCCCCGGGCCTTCCACTGCAGGTACGCGGCGATGAACGGGTCGAGGTCGCCGTCCAGGACGTCGGAGGTGTTGCCGGTCTCCTGCCCCGTGCGATGGTCCTTGACCATCTGATAGGGGTGCAGGACGTACGAGCGGATCTGGCTGCCCCAGGCCACCTCCTGCTGCTCGCCGCGCACGGCGTCCAGCTCCTCCTCCCGCTTCTGGCGCTCCAGCTCGGCGAGCTTGGCGCGCAGCAACGTCATCGCCGTGGCCTTGTTCTGCAGCTGGCTGCGCTCGTTCTGGCAGGCCACGACGATGCCGGTCGGCAGGTGCGTGAGCCGCACCGCGGAGTCTGTCGTGTTGACCCCCTGCCCGCCTGGACCCGAGGACCGGTAGACGTCGACGCGCAGGTCGTCCTCGCCGACCGTCACGTCGGTGTCCACCTCGTCGAGCAGCGGCACGACATCGAGGCTGGCGAACGCGGTGTGGCGACGCTTCTGCGCGTCGAACGGGCTGATCCGCACCAACCGGTGCACGCCCCGCTCGGCGTGCAGCAGCCCGTACACCCGTGGTCCGTGCACGGTGAACGTCGCCGAGCGGATCCCCGCCTCGTCGCCCTCCTGCTCGTCGTGGAGATCGACCTTGAAGCCGCGGCGCTCGGACCAGCGCAGGACCATGCGCTCCAGGGTCTCCGCCCAGTCCTGGGAGTCGGTGCCGCCGGCACCCGCGTGCACCGTGACCACGGCGTCGCGGTTGTCGTGCTCCCCCGAGAGCAGCACCCGGATCTCCAGGTCCGCCAGCGCGTGCGCCAGCACGGACAGTCCCTCGTCCACCTCGGTGGCGGTCGCCTCGTCGTCCTCCTCGCGGGCGAGGTCGTTCAGCACGGACAGGTCGGACAGCCGGGCGGAGAAGTCCTCGACCACGCGGATGTCGTCCTCGACCGCGGACAGCTCCCCCATCACCCGCTGGGCGGTGGCGGGGTCGTCCCAGAGGTCGGGTGACGCGGCGGCGGCGTTCAGCTCGGTCAGCCGGCGACGCTTGCCGTCGACGTCAAAGGTACTCCTTCACGTCGGCGAGCTTCGCCTCGTACTCCGCGAGCGTCGCACGGTGATCGGTGGCCACGGCACATCTCCTCGAATCGCGTCCTGCGAGCGTAGCGCCCGCCACCTCACATCGTGCGGCGGGCCTCCGCCACGGGCGCCGCGACCAGCTCGGCCAGTGCGTGCAGCAGCCGGCGCGCCGCCGCCTCGTCCGCCACGTCGTCGGCCAGGCGCAGGAACAGCGCGTGGGCCCCGTCCCAGACGGTCGTGGGCACGTTGGACACCCCGCACTCGTCGCGCGCCTCCTGGTGCCACAGCCCGACCTCCGCGCGCCACCGCTCCGCGTCGGCGGTGAAGGCGTCGAGGTCCAGGCCCACCTTGGAGCCGAGCGCCAACCACGCCTCCACGCTCGACACCTCCTCGTCGTGGTCGTGCACCGCGCCGAACGCCGCGTCGATGAATGCCGCGTGGACGTGCGGTCCCGCGTCGCGGGCGAGCTCACCGAGGGCGAGGAGCTCCAGGCCGGTGCTCGGCTGCTCGCGATCCCACGGGCTCGACTCGGCGTCCTGCGAGTACGGCCGGACCTCCACGCCTGCCCGCTCCGGCAGCAGCGACAGCCACTTCCAGGCCCGGTAGCTGGCCGGGTCCTGGAAGTCGAGGTAGATGGCGGTGAGGTTCAACACGGCGACAAAGTCCTATCCCGCAAGCGGCTGCGGTAACCCGACCTGCCTCCCCTATGCTCGTCGTCCACCATGAACCATATCGGTGACTACGCCCTGCTCGGGGACTGCCACTCCGAAGCCGTAGGGCCCTGTAGGGCCCGCAGCCGGTCGGCTACAGTGATGAGCAGCCGGGCGCGGGGGGGGGGGGGGCGGC
>JBBDQS010000107.1:90817-101208 GCA_040905805.1 Egibacteraceae bacterium
GGTCGCGCAGCGACCGCCCCCCAGGATCCGAGGAGACGCCCATGACGCCGCTCATCGACGCCACGGAGATGTATCTCCGCACGGTGTGGGAGCTCGAGGAGGAGCGCATCACCCCGATCCGCGCCCGGCTCGTCGAACGCCTCGGGCTCTCCGCGCCCGCGGTCAGCGAGACGGTCGCGCGCCTCGAGGACGAGGGGCTGATGCGCATCGGCGCCGACCGCACCCTGGCCCTGACCGACAAGGGCCGGGAGCTCGCCACCAGCGTGATGCGCAAGCACCGCCTCGCCGAGCTGCTGCTGACCGAGGTCATCGGGATGGACTGGACCCACGTCCACAACGAGGCGTGCCGCTGGGAGCACGTCATCTCCGACGCGGCGGAGGCGCGCATCGCCGCGGTCCTCGGCGACCCGGCGCTCTGCCCCTACGGCAACCCCATCCCCGGCTCCAGCACCACGGTCGAGCCCGTCGAGCTCATCACGATGACCGACGCCGCCAAGCAGGGCGACGAGGCGCTCATCCAGCGCATCTCCGAGCGCCTGCAGGTGGACGTCGACGCGCTGGCGTTCATCCGTGACCACGAGCTGCTGCCCGGCCGGCGGCTCGGGCTGTCCGCGGACGGCGGGTTCGTGGTCGTCGACGGGGGTCGGGTCCGGGTGCCGACCGCGATCGCTGACCTGGTCTACGTCTCCACCGCCCCATGACGGGTGGCCCACCGCCCGACGACCGGGTCTTCGAGGTGCACAGGGGTGGCAAGATCTCGATCGCCACCAAGCTGGCGGTGACCACCCGCGAGGACCTGGCGGTGGTCTACACGCCCGGGGTCGCCCGCGTGTGCTCGGCCATCGCCGAGGACGCGAGCCTCGCGCGCACCCTCACGATCAAGGGCAACAGCGTCGCGGTCGTCACCGACGGGTCGGCGGTGCTGGGCCTGGGCGACATCGGGCCGGCGGCGGCGATGCCGGTGATGGAGGGCAAGGCGATGCTGCTCAAGGACTTCGCCGGCGTCGACGCCTACCCGATCTGCCTGGACGAACGCGATCCCGACCGGCTGGTGGACATCATCGCCGCGCTCTCGGTGGGCTTCGGGGGCATCAACCTGGAGGACATCTCGGCTCCGCGGTGCTTCGAGGTCGAGGGCAAGCTCCGCCAGCGCCTGGACATCCCGGTGTTCCACGACGACCAGCACGGCACCGCCGTGGTGGTCCTGGCTGCGCTGCACAACGCGGTGCGCCTGGTGGGCAAGGAGGTCGGGCCGGACCTGCGGGTGGTCGTCCAGGGCATCGGGGCGGCGGGCATCGCGGTGTCGAACCTGCTGATGGCGGCCGGGGTGGTCGACCTCGTCGGGGTCGACCAGGCCGGCATCGTCACGCAGCGACGCAAGTCCGCCCGTGACCCGATCTTCCGCCGGTTCGGCAAGCAGAGCAACCCCCGCAACCTCGAGGGCGACAAGGAGGTCGCGCTGGAGGGGGCGGACGTCTTCGTCGGGCTGTCCGCAGGCGACACCATCACGAGCACGCACCTCGGCCTCATGGCCGAGGACGCCATCGTGTTCGCCATGGCCAACCCGGTGCCCGAGATCGATCCCGTCCTGGCCCGCCGGCACGCGGCGGTCGTGGCCACGGGCCGCAGCGACGAGCCGAACCAGATCAACAACGTCCTGTGCTTCCCCGGCCTGTTCCGCGGGCTGCTCGACTGCCGGGCCCGTGAGGTCAACGACGACCTGAAGCTCGCGGCCGCCGCGGCCATCGCCGCCATCGTCGGCGAGGCCCGCTCCCCCGAGTACGTGATCCCCTCCCCGTTCGACCGCGCGGTCGTGCCCGCGGTGGCCCAGGCGGTCGCCGAGGCCGCCGAGGCCACGGGGGCGGCTCGCGTCGCCGCCGACCCGTCGTGAACACGGCCGTGGCGGACCTGCGCACAGCGGTGGCGGCCCGTTCGCCCATCGACGAGCGCGAGGCGGACTCGGTCGTGCGCTTCGTGGGGGCTCTGGACCGCCTGGCCGCGCCGTTCGACGAGGCCGCCGATCCCACCCATGTCACCGGCTCGGCGATCGTGGTCGGCCCCAGGGGGGTCCTCCTGCACCGCCACAAGCGCCTGGGCATCTGGATGCAGCCCGGCGGCCACGTCGAGCGCGGTGAGACGCCGTCGGAGGCCGCCGCCCGCGAGACCGTCGAGGAGACCGGTGTGTCGGTCGCCCACCCGCCCGCCGGACCGCGCCTGGTGCACGTCGACGTGCACGCCGCTCCCCGCGGGCACACCCACCTCGACGTGCGCTACCTGGTGCACGCCGGGGACGTGGCGCCCGCGCCACCGGCCGGCGAGAGCCAAGCCGTGTCGTGGTTCACCTGGACCGACGCCGTCGCGGTCGCCGACCCCGCCCTGGTCGGCGCACTGCGGGCCGTCCGGGCCCTGGGCGCCGCTCCCAGCGGGTAGCGGCGGGCGTCACCCGCCGCGCGGGATCCCCTGCTGCAGGGGGTCGGCGTCGGCGGGTCGCACGGACCCTGCTCCGGGGGGTCGTGCCGGCGGCAGCGGGACCACGCGGTGCAGGCGCCCCTCGGCCAGGGCGACGCCGAGGATGACCACCGCGGCGCCCGCGAAGAGGTTCCACCCGACGGGCTCGGACAGGACCGCCACGCCCAGGAGCACAGCCACCACGGGGATGAGGTAGGTGACCATCGACGTGCTGGTCGCCCCCGCGTCCGCGATCAGGCGGTAGTAGAGCAGGTAGGCGACCCCGGTGCCGACCGCGCCCAGCACGGCGACGGCGCCCACGACGGTGCCGGTCAGGGCCACCTCGCCGCGGGCGAGCAGCGGCGCGGCGACCCACAGCAGCACCGCGGCACACCCCAGCTGCCCCGCAGCCAGGCTGACGGGCGGGAGACCGCTGCCGGAGACGAACCGGCGGGTGTAGACGAACGCGATCGCGTAGCAGCAGGAGGCCCCGAGGCACGCCAGCTGCCCGCTCACCGAGCTCGTGAGCGGGTTGCTGTCCCAGGGCCCCACCACCAGGATCACGCCGACCAGCCCCAGCGCCAGGCCGAGGACACGTGCCGGCGAGAGCCGCTCCTGCGGCAGGAGGGCGACGGCGAAGACGAGGGTGAACAGCGGTGTCGAGCCGTTGAGGACCCCGGCGAGTCCCGAGGTGATCCGCTGCTCGCCGTAGCCGAACAGGAAGAACGGCACGATGTTGGCGACCACGCCGAGCACCACCAGGTGGCCCCAGAGCCTGAGGCCACGGGGCAGCGGCTGGCGCCGCACCGCCAGGATGGCCCAGAGCACGAGCGCCCCGGCCGACACCCGGCCGACCACGATCTGCAGCGGGCTCAAGCCCTCCAGCGCCAGCTTGATCAGCAGGAAGCTCGCGCCCCACGCCAGGGCGAGCGCCCCGAGCCGTGCGAAGCTCGCCCGGCTCACCGGGCTTCGGTGTCCCCGGCCGGGACCTCCTCGAGCCAGTCGGCCACGACGGCGGTGATCTCGTCGAGGATCTCGCCGGGCCCACGACCGTCGACCTTGCGGACCGCGAAGGCGTGGTCTGCCCCGGCAACCACGTGGACCTCCGAGTCGACGTGGGCCAGTCGCGCCCGTCGCTCGCGTTCCAGCAGCGCGAGGTCGCACAGGGGATCGCGGTCGCCCTGCACGAACAGCAGCGGCACGGTCAGGTCGCCCCAGTGGTCGGTGCGCAGGCGCTCCGGACGGCGGGCGGCGTGCAGGGGATAGCCCAGCAGGACCAGGCCGGCGCACGGCTGGCCCGTGGCGGCGACGCGACTGGCGATCCGCCCGCCCATTGAGCGTCCCCCGAGCACCAAGGCGCGCCCCCCCATCTCGCGCCTCGCCACGCCGACCGCGTCGAGGAACGCCGCCTCCAGACGCGCCGGGGGGTCAGGGGGTTTGCGGCCCGCCTCCGCGTAGGCGAAGTTGAAGGTGAGGACCGGGTGCCCGCGGTCCGCGAGGCCCCGTCCGACGGCCAGCAGCACCGGGTTCGTGATGTCCGTCCCGGCTCCGTGCCCGAGCACCAGGCCGACCCGCCCGGTGTCGCGGCGCGGCTGCCAGAGGACCGCGCTCGTATGCGCCACCGCCTGAGGTGGCCGCAACGGCACGCGCAGACGACGGGTTCGAGCAGGGGACACGCCAGGCTCCGGAAGGGGGCGGGGACCGTTCGCGGGATGCTACCGCTTGCCACGGCGGCAGCGGGCCGAGCACACCACCCCCGCGCACGCTACCGTCGCGGGCGGAGCACTGACCCACGTCGAGGGGGTTCAAGACGCACATGAGGCGCGTGGTGGTCGCAGCGGTGCTGGTGCTCGTCGCGTACGTGGGCGTCACCTTCGCCCAGGTCTGGCAAGCCTCCCTGCGTGACGAGGCCGGACCGGTGCAGGCGATCGTGGTGCTGGGCGCGGCCCAGTACGACGGACGGCCCTCCCCCGCGCTGCAGGCCCGGCTCGACCACGCCGCCGACCTCTACGACCAGGGGCACGCACCGGTGGTGTGGGTCACGGGCGGGCAGCGTCCCGGTGACCGCACCACCGAGGGCAAGAGCGGCTACGACTACCTGCGAGCCCGGGGTCTGCCCGACGAGGTACTCCAGATCGAGAACCAGGGCCGCAGCACCTGGGAGTCGCTGGCGGCCACCGCCCGCTTCCTGCACGAGCGGGACACCACCGACGTGCTCCTGGTGTCCCACCCCTACCACTCGTACCGCATCGCCGGCATCGCCCGGCAGCTGGGGCTGACCGCCCACGTGTCGCCGACGACGGTCCACTCGGCCCGCGGGCTCGAGCCCGCGCGGGCGCTGGCCCGGGAGACCGCCGCCGTCGCGATCGGCCGGCTGGTGGGCTACCGCCGTCTCACCGGCCTCGACGAGCGGCTCCCGGACCGCATTCCGCGCGCTGCCGCCGGTGCGCTCACGGCCACACCAGGCACGGCCACAGATAAGGGTGCATTGTGAACCGACGTGCCCTGAGACGTGAATCGCTGGAGCGCCAGCGGAGGCGATTCTCCGCTGTGCCGGGTGTGGCGGTCGCGCAGCGACCGCCCTGGGTGCCGACACGTGAATCGCCGGAGCTTGCGGAGGAGATGCTCTGCTGCGCCGGGTGGGGCGGTCGCGCAGCGACCGCCCTGAGAATGCTGATCTTGGTGCTGTGCGCCGCGGCGCTGGCCGCGTGCGACGACGGCGGCGAGCCCCCCGGCGACAGCGCGGAGGTGACCGAAGCGGCGGAGGACGCCGATCCCCCACCCGAGCCCGACCCCGATCCCGACCCCGACCCCGCCGAGGAGATCGAGCCCGAGCGCGCGGAGCCCGCCGAGCCCCCGGTGCCGGCCGGGGACGCCGAGGGCTTGGCCCGCCAGATCGCCGAGGCGGAGCAGGTGATCCGCAGCGACGGTGCCGGCGACGCGCAGATCGCGACCGCCGCCCACGTCCAGCAGGCCGCCGCCCGGCACCTGGCGCGCTCCCCCGGGCTGCGCGACCAGGTGCTCCCGCTGGTGCCCGAGGCCCTGCGTGGGCCCGTGGCGGCCCACGTCGAGGCGGCGACCGACCTCGGCGCGCTGACCACGCCGCAGCCGGAGCTCCCGGCCTGGCGGATCGTGGCGCCACCGCCCCCAGGGCAGCTGCTGGCGCACTATCGGGAGGCGCAGGAGGCCTTCGGCGTCGAATGGGAGTACCTCGCCGCGATCCACATGGTGGAGACGCGGATGGGACGGATCCAGGGCACCAGCTCGGCCGGCGCACAGGGCCCCATGCAGTTCATGCCGGGGACGTGGGCGGCCTACGGGGAGGGCGACATCAACAACCCGCGGGACGCGATTCTCGGCGCGGGCCGCTACCTGGCGGCCAACGGCGCGCCCGCCACCATGGACAACGCCCTGTTCCGCTACAACAACAGCAACGCCTACGTCCGGGCGATCACGACCTACGCCGGGCAGATGCAGGCCGATCCGCGGACGTTCCAGGGCTACTACCGCTGGCAGGTGTACTACCGCCACGTGGACGGCGACCGGCTGCTGCCGGTCGGCTACGACGGCGCCACCTGAGCCCTCCTACAGGTCGAGGCGGCCATCCACGACCTCGCGCGCGACGTCGTGCAGCTTGCGGTTGGACCCGCGGGCGTGGCCCCGGAGCAGACCGAAGGCCTGGTTCAGGTCCAGGTCCTTGCGGGCGGTGAGCATGCCCTTGGCCTGCTCGATCACGATGCGGCTGTCCAGGGCGTGCTGCAGCTGCTCGGCCAGGCGCTTGGTCTGCTGCAGCTGCTGGGCGTGGAGGATGTAGCCGGTGGCCATGTCAGCCAGCAGCCGGGCGGCCGCCACGTCCTCGTCGGTCCAGGTGCGCACCTGCGTGTGGTACAGGTTGAGGGCGCCGATGCACTCGTCGCCGACCGCCAACGGGATGCCGGCCGCCGACGCCATGCCCGCCTCCAGGGCCGCGGGCGTGAAATCCCTCCACTGCACAGCCGTGCGCAGGTCCTCGATGATCACCGCCTTGCGCTGCTGATGCGCCTCGTGGCAAGGGCCCTCGCCCGCGCGGGTCTGTATCTGCTCCACGCGGGCGATGCGCTCGTCGGTGGCCGTGACGAACTGCAGCACGTCGTGGTCGTCGGCGAGGGAGACGCCCGCACCGTGGATCCCGAGGATGCTCGCGACGTGGTCGCTCAGCAGGTCGAGCGTGTGGCCGATGTCGTAGTCGCGGACCATCGTGCGCACGAACTCGTCCAAGGCAGCATGCAGTCGCGCCTGGTCGGGCATGGCTGGGACCTTCCTGGGCGCGCGAATCTGGCGAGTGCCAGGGGTGCACCAGGAAAGCGCCGGACCCAAGGCAAGCCGCCGAGCCACGCGCCGAAACTGATGCGAATGCTGCGAAGGCGAGACGCATGGTCCAGGCATCCCGTACCCCAACGCTATCAGATCACGTCCCCCCCCCCAGCGCCGAGCTCCCCTCAACCTCCACTCAGCTCAGCTCAGCTCAGCTCAGCTCAGCTCAGCTCAGCTCAGCTCAGTTTGCGGGCCGCGTGACCTCGGGCAGGGTGCGGGCCGCCAGCGCCCCCGCCGTGCCCAGCACGGCGAGGAAGCCCAGCGCGATGCCGATACCCAGCTCGGCCAGCGCCGCCGAGACGCCGCCGGTCACCAGGAGCAGCAGCCCCATGGCGGAGTTCGACGTCGCGACGTAGTCGGTGCGCTGGTTGCCCTCGCCCAGGTCGACCACGTAGGTCTTGCGGCCGATGCGCGCCCCCGTGTGGGCCAGCGCCAACAGCACGTAGGCCAGCGGGTAGAGCCAGGCTGCCGTGCGCAGCGCCTCGACGGTCGTCGCGGCGAGGAGCGCCACGACGACCCCCGACGCCCCGGCGGACGCCAGCGCCATCACCGTTCGGCTCGACCGGTCCGCCAACCGCCCCCACAGCGGCCCGCCGACCAGCGCGGCCAGGCCGGTGGCCGCCACGAACGCCCCGAGCTGGCCGAAGGCCGCGCCGCTCTCCTCGGCCGCGAGCGCCACCACGAATGGCGGTGACAGCGCCGACACGAGCAGCAGGGTCCTCGTGACGACGAACCGGCGGAACGGCTGGTCGCGGCGCAGCAGCCCGACGGCGTGGCCCAGCCAGCCCGCCCGGAGGGAGTCGTCGCTGCCGCCTCCGGGCTCCGCGACGGTGGCGAACACGGTGGCGGCCGCCACCCACGTCAGGGCGGCAGCACCCAGCATCCAGACGAACACCGTCGTCCCCGCCGCCTCGGCGCCGAGCCCCCGGATGGCGACGCCGACGGTGACCGCAACGAGGCCGGAGGCCACCGTGGCGTAGCCGGTCACCCGCCCGCGCCGGCCCTTCGGCACGGTGCGCCCCATGACGTCCTTGGCGGCGATCGACGACACGGACCGCCCCAGGGCGAACAGCGCGAGCGCGGCGATGATCCCCCACCCGGCCGCGGTGCCGGTCGTGGTGGCCACGACCGCGGCCATGACGGCAACGGCCGCCGCCTGCACCCCGGCACCGCCCACCCACAACCACTTGCGGACGGGCAAGCGCCGCACCCACGGCACCAGCCCCGCCTGCGGCAGCAGCGAGCCGGACTCGCGGACGGGGACCAGGAGCCCGGTCAGCCCAGCGGGCGCCCCCACCGTAGCCAGCAGCCAGGCCAGCACCGTCTTGGCGTCCACGACGAAGTCGCCGGCGTGCTGCAGGGTGAGCGCCCCAACCAGCCGCCCGGCGTTGCGCGGGACCTCGGCGCAGACTTCCTCGGGCAGGTCGCCGCACCCGTGCTCCTCGTCCCCGAGGAGGACGCCGTACAGCCGTCGCGTTGGTTCGGCCACCGCCTCCTCCGGTCTCAGAAGCGATCGTCGATGGCCGGCTCGGGCGGGGTGTGGGCGAGCACCGCCTCGGTGATCGCCCGCAGCTGCGCCACCTGTTCGGGGGTGAGGGGATCGAACAGCAGGCTGCGGACCTGCTCGACGTGGCCGGCGGCGGCCGCCTCCAGGGCGGCGAACCCCTCGTCGGTCAAGGCGGCCAGCCAGCCGCGCTTGTCCTCCGGGCAGGCGGAGCGGCGTACCCAGCCCTTCTGCTCGAGGCGTGCCACCGCGTGCGACACACGGCTGCGCGAGGACTGCGAGCGTTCCGCCAGCTGGCTCATGCGCAAGGTGCGGTCGGGGGACTCGGACAGGCGCACCAGGATCTCGTAGTAGGCGTGCGGGATGCCCGACTCCCGCTGGAGGTGGCGGTCCATCTGGGCGAACAGCGTGCGGTGCATGACCAGGAAGGCGCGCCAGGTCTGCTGCTCGTGCTCGTCGAGCCACCGGGTCTCATCCATGGCCCACACGATACCGGGGGATGGTTGAACCCTCAACGATCTCGTGCTAGGATCTCGTCATGAAGGTTGAGCCTTCAACAAAAGGGGTGGAGTCCCCCAAGGGCCCCCCAAGGAGGAGCGCCATGATCACCCGGCTGAACCACGCGGTGCTGTTCGTCAGCGACGTGGCTCGCAGCGTGGCGTTCTACCGCGACGTGCTGGGGTTCCGCGTCCTGCCGGTCGTCCCCGACGGCGTGGACGCCGCCTTCCTCCAAGCGCCCGGGTCCACCAACGACCACGACCTCGGCCTCTTCGGGATCGGAGCCGACGCCGGCCCATCGCAGGCCGGTCGGGCCACGGTGGGCCTGTACCACCTGGCGTGGGAGGTCGACACCCTGGAAACCCTGGGCGCGCTGCAGGACGCCCTCACCGCAGCCGGCGCGCTGACCGGCGCCAGCGACCACGGCACGACCAAGAGCGTGTACGGGCGTGACCCCGACGGGCTGCAGTTTGAGCTGGCCTGGATCGTGCCCGCCGACCAGCTGACCCCGGAGGCGGTGGCCGCTCGCACCACGATCGGCCGCCTCGACCTTCCCGGCGAGCAGGCCCGCTACGGGCCTGCCACCCGAGGCGGCGTGGGCATCTCCCACGGCGAACCCGGGTAGACCCACCCGCGAGATCCCTCTCTGTCCCGTACCGCCCGATAGCCGACACAAGGAGCATGACCATGGCACAAGCAACCGCCGTCCGCACCGTCGCCGGAACCGAGGTCCCCGAGGCCGGCACCTACCAGATCGACCCCACCCACTCGGCTGTCGAGTTCGTCGTCCGCCACCTCGGCCTGTCCAAGGTCCGGGGACGCTTCAGCGACTTCGGCGGCGACATCACGGTCGCCGAGGACGTCACGCAGTCAACGGCGCAGGTGACCATCCAGGCGGCCAGCATCGACACCCGCGCCGAGGACCGCGACACGCACCTGCGCAGCGGCGACTTCCTCGACGTCGAGCAGCACCCGACGCTGCAGTTCACCGTCACGGGCGTGCGCAGGGAGGGCGACGACTGGCTGGTCGACGGTGACCTCACCGTCCGCGGCACGACCCGCCCGGTGACCCTCGATGTCGCGTTCGACGGTGCCGCCCAGGACCCGTGGGGCAACACCCGTGTCGGGTTCACGGCGGGCACCACGATCAACCGCGAGGACTTCGGGCTGACCTGGAACCAGGCCCTGGAGGCCGGCGGATTGCTCGTCGGCCGGGACGTCCGTCTCGAGCTGACCGTCCAGGCCGTCAAGCAGTCATAACGACTGCGCGGGCGCACCGCCTCACAGGGCGGGTTCCCGCCTCGGCAGCGGCCCGGCGAGCGGCACCGTCCACAGCTTGCCGGGCCTTTCGCTGTGCCACGACCAACAGCTTCCGTGCGGGTTTCTCACCGGCCGTGTTGACCGTTGTCGTCGCCCCGCCGGGACCCCTGCATGAGCCACGCGCAGTGCCGCTATGGCCAGGGGTCGGGCGGGGGCACGGTGATGGTGCGGCCGGTGGGGCTGGTCCAGGTGACGGTGCCGGTGGTGTGGTCGAGGGTGGCGGTCCAGTCCTTGTCGTGGAGCTTGTGGTGGCCGGGGCACTCGGGCA
>JBBDQS010000108.1 GCA_040905805.1 Egibacteraceae bacterium
CGGTCGGGGAACGGCCCGGCGACGGCATCGTCGGCGGGGCCGCGTCGAGCCGGCAAGAGAAACTCCGTGCCTGAGTCGTCCGGATCCTCGGCCATGCCGGCGGGTCCTTTCGCCATCATCACTCGTCGCCCCGGCACGCAACGGGGAGAGGCCGTATAGAACGGTCTGCCGCCAGCCCTGTCAATCGCGGTGCGTCCCCCTCAGCATCTTCATGGCGGTCGCAGCGCGACCCCCCCACCCGGCACAGCAGAGAATCGCCCTCGCACGCTCGGGCGATTCACGAGTTAGCGGCCGAGGGCGATATCCGCCGCGCGTCGCATGGCTGGCAGTGGTGCTGTGGTGCCGGTCCAGCGCTCGAATGACCGCGCGGCCTGGGCGACCAGCATGCCGAGGCCGTCGTGGGCCTCGGCGCCCCCTGCCCGCGCCGCGGTGAGGAACGGGGTGTCGGCCGGCCCGTAGACCAGGTCGAGGGCGGTCTGGCCCCGCCCCAGGCGCATGAACCGATCCGGCAGCACCTCCCCCCGCAGACCCAGCGGCGTGGCGTTCACCACCAGCGCGGGTTCGGGGACCGGCCCCACGCGGGCGGCACCCATGCGGCGCGCGAGCGCCGAGACCTCCAGGCCGGCGTGCTCGCGGCGAGCGACCACCTCGACGTGCGCCCCGACGCGTCCGAGCGCCACGGCGGCGGCGCGCGCGGCCCCGCCGCTGCCCAGCAGCAGCGTGGGCGTCCCCTCGGCCAGGCCGAGGTCGTGCTCCAAGAATGCCTGAAGGCCCGTGGCGTCGGTGTTGTCGGCCGTCAGCCGGCCACCCGACCAGTACAGGGTGTTGACCGCCCCGACCGCGTCCGCCTCCGGCGTGCGCTCGTCGGCGAGCTCGCCCACCGCCTGCTTGTGCGGCACCGTGATGTTCGCGCCCCGAAACCCCACGGCCCGCAGGCCCCCCACCGCAGTGGCAAGGGCGTCGGGCTCGACGTCCAGGGCCACGTAGACCGCGTCGATCCCGGCCGCGGCGAACGCGGCCGAGTGGATCTGGGGGGACACGCTGTGACCGACGGGGTGGCCGAGGAGCGCCACCAGGTCGGTCCGAGCCGTCGTCGGCTGGCTCACACGCAGCCCTTCCACACGGACATTCGGGGGTTCCCTCCCACCGGCGGGAGCATTACGCTGTGGCGGATGTTAACAAGAGTCGTGTATCCGATGCTGTTGTGCTGTGGGTTGCTCCTCGCCGGTGCTGGGGCGGTGACCTTCACGCAGAGCAGCGCCGCACCGTACCAGCGGGTGGTGGACATCGCCTTCCCCGTCCCGGGGGCCGTCGAGCTCTCGGACGACTACCACGCGGGGCGCGCAGACGGGGTGCGCGCGCACCGGGCCACCGACGTCTTCGCCCCGCATGGCCGGCCCGTCCACGCTGCGGCAGCCGGGACCGTGAGCTGGCTGCCGGCCCGCCATCCGACCGCCGGCTATGCGGTGCACGTGCAGGGCACCGACGGGCTGCGGTACGCCTACTACCACCTCGGCCCCCATAACGGGACGCGCACCCAGGCGTACGCCCCCGGCCTGTCGGAGGGCTCTCGCGTGCAGCGGGGTGAGCTCATCGGCTACGTGGGAGACTCGGGCAACGCGGCGGGCGGGCGTCCTCACCTGCACTTCGAGATCCACGACCGTGCGATCACCGACCCCTACGGCACCCACCGGCTGAACCCCTACGGCTCGCTCCTCGCAGCCCAGCGGCGCACCGACGCGCCCTCACGCAGCGGCAGCCGCGACGGTCTGCTGCGCGTCGGCGACCGGGGCGCGGAGGTGGCCGCCTGGCAGACCCAGCTGAACACCGTGCGCTCCAATCCGATCGCGGTCGACGGCGCCTTCGGCCCCCAGACCGACCGGGCCACCCGCGCCTTCCAGCGCGACGCCGGCATCACCGCCGACGGCGTCGTCGGGCCCCGGACCCGGGCCGCGATGTCCGCCGCCGGCCCATCCCCCGCCGCTCCGCGCAGGCGATCGGTGCTGCGCGTCGGCGACCAAGGCGCCGACGTGGCCGCCTGGCAGACCCAGCTGAACCGGGTCCGCTCGAACCCGATCGCGGTCGACGGCGCCTTCGGCCCCCAGACCGACCGGGCCACCCGCGCCTTCCAGCGCGACGCCGGCATCACCGTCGACGGCATCGTCGGCCCCCAGACCCGTCGGGCGCTCGGCGGGTAGATCGGCACCCCCGTAGACTCGTGTCCGTGCGTGCCCTCACCGAGGTCGACCTGCCCGAGGGGCTGACCCTCGAACGTCTCCACGCTGCGCTACGAGCGGCCGACGCGCGCTTCGCCTACCTGCACGGCAGCAGGGTGCAGGGCACCCAGGGTCCACGATCGGACCTCGACGTGGCCGCGTGGTTCGGCCGCCCGGTCGGCGCCTGGGAGGTGGCGCTCCCCGCGTCCTGCGACCTGCTGGTGCTCGACACCGCCGGAGCCGAGCTGGCCGGCCGCGTCGCCCACTCCGGCGTGGTGCTGCTCGATGACGACCCGCCGAGCCGTGTGGCCTGGCAGGCCGACCATGCCAAGCGTTACCTCGACGAGGCCCACCGACGTCGGGAGCTGGTCCGAACGGTGCTGCACCGTGGTTGACCCGGTCCGCCTCGCTCGACTGCTCCAACGTCTCGGCGAGCAGCTGGCGATCCTTCGGGCAAGAGCCGCGGAGGACCGCGCCGCCCTCCGTGCCGACGAGCTGCTGCTGTCGGCGACCAAGTACCGGCTGGTGACGGCGGTGGAGGCGGTCCTCGACGTGGCGCACCACCTGCTCGCCTCCGAGCTGTGGGGTCCCGCCGAGGACTCCGCGGGCGCGGTGCGCGTTCTGGCGCGACACGGGGTGATCTCCGGAGACCTCGCCGATCGCCTGGCCCAGGCCACGGGGCTGCGCAATGTCTTGGTGCACGGGTACGCGGAGGTCGACGACGACCTGGTCGTCGCCACCCTCGACCGCCTGGACGACCTGGAGACGTTCATCGCCGAGGTGCGCCGATGGGCCGCCGACGCCGACGCCGGTGCCCACGGCGCGAGCTAGTGTCCTGAGACGTGAATCGCTGGAGCTTGCGGAGGCGATTCTCAGCTGTGCCGGGTGTGGCGGACACGTCGCCGCTGTGTACGGGCGCAACGCGGACACTTCGCCGGTGTGCGTGCCCGTAACACGGACACTTCACCGCTGCCTAGAAGGAGCAGACAAGTATAAATAGGCACACAATCTTGTACGGTTTGCCCGTTGTGTTCGGGGAAGTGTCCGCGGTGGCGTGAGTCACGCACGGCGAAGTGTCCGCGGTGGCGCACACCGCCTCCCGGCGCGCCACCGGACGCCGACAGCCGCGACAACCCCCGCAGCCGGTGGTGCGGACCGATCCCGACCGCCAGGTGCGCCAGCGGCGGCCAACAACACCGGTCCGACACCGCCAACGGATCTCCGACTCAGGACACTAGTTCCAGTGGGGGGTTTCGCGGCTGATCCGAGCAAACCCGTATCACTTCGGTCACCCTGTGCGATGTCACAGGTACGGAACGTATGACACCTACGAGTCGGAGACTGCACTGATGAAGACTTCTCGCACCATGACCACGACCTTGGTCGCGCTCGCGCTGGCCGTCTTACTGGCGCTGCCCGCGGCGGCCTTCCCCCGCTCGGGCTCGCCGGTCCCCGACCTGCCGATCGGCGAGCTGCCGACCGGCGAGCTGCTCGACCGGCTGCCTGGCAACCCGATCGCGCACTGCCTGCCCGACCCGGAGGAAGAGGACACCGAGATCGAAGAGCCGATCGAAGAGCCGATCGAAGAGCCGGTCGAGGAGCCGGTCGAAGAGCCGATCGAAGAGCCGATCGAGCCGATCGAAGAGGTGGAAGCCGAGGAGATCATCGACGCCGATGACGCCCAGGTGGCCCGGTGCGTGCTGCAAAGCCTGCCCGACATCGTCGGCAACGCCCACGCCTCCTCGATCGTGGCGGTGGTGACCGCGGGTATCGCCTCGGGCTTCGCCGACGGCACCTTCGGCCCCCAGCTGGAGGTCACCCGCGGCCAGATGGCCACGTTCCTCGCCCGCGCCCTGGAACTTGCTCCCGAGCAGGCCAGCGGCCTGTCCGACGTCGCCGGCACCCACGCCGACGCCATCGACGCCGTGATCGGCGCCGGCATCGCCCAGGGCTTCACCGACGGCACCTTCCGCCCCCAGCAGCC
>JBBDQS010000109.1 GCA_040905805.1 Egibacteraceae bacterium
GGCGAACGCGCCAGGTTCCTGCCCCAGGTTGTAGCGCCGCACCTGCGCCCCCTGCTCACCCAACCAGTCAAGATCCGACGCGAACCGCGCCAGCGCCGGATCAACCGACGGACCGCACACCCCCGTCGAACAGCACATCGCCGGATCGAACACCTCAACGGTCACCATCATCATCGCCTTCCAGTCAACGTCACGATCAGGACTGATCGCGTATCGACGATAGACGATACGACTGTTTACGTCTTTGCGCAACTCGCGCTGAGCAGCGGCCCGCTCAGAACGAGGCGACAGCTCGCTGCAACGCCTCGAGCCCCGCAGGGTTGACGCAGTACCGGGTACGCGGCCCGTCGAAGACACCCTGCACCAGGCCCGCATCGCGCAGGATCCGCATGTGGCCCGACACGGTCGACTGGGCGACGCCCAACTCCTCGACGAGCTCCCCCGTGATGCAGTCCGGGCGAGCCTCGAGCAGACGCAGAATCCGCACCCGGGCAGGATGTGCGATGGCCTTGGCCAACGCGGCCACCTGTCTATCGTCGAGCGCCACGTCGGGAGCGGATCGCGTTGCGGGCGCACAGCAGACGCTCTGCCCCGGTTGATGCAGGGCGGCAACGGCATCGACGGTGTCACTCATCTACGGAAATGGTACCTCGTGCTCATCGACACCGGACCGTACGTTTCCAGGCCCAGGGACGTGAACGGCGCGCGTCCGGTCGCTGACTCAAGGCGTTCCCAACCGCTCGACGCCACCGGACTCGGTCCTCACCGTCGGACGTGGCCTGGCGGGTGCGCATCAAACTGGGGGCGTAGGCTGGTCCGGGGCTCCGAAGGCCACGGTCGCTGTCGGGTCCGTTGGGAGGGCAGGATGCCGGACAGTTCGGAGGTGCACCCACCGGCTGGTGAGGCCCACGGCGGGTCGTTGGCCGCCCGGCTGAACTGGCTACGCGCAGGAGTGCTCGGAGCCAAGGACGGCATCGTCTCGACGGCTGCGCTGGTCGTCGGTGTTGCGGCCGCGACGACCGACCTCGGTGCGATCGCGACCGCTGGGACCGCAGGACTCCTCGCGGGGCCGTGTCGATGGCGCTCGGCGAGTACGTCTCCGTCAGCACCCAACGAGACACCGAACGCGCGCTGATCGTCAAAGGGCCGACGAACTGCAACGCCTGCCCGACGACGAACTGGCCGAACTCACGCAGCTGTTGCAGGACAAGGGCCTGCGTGCGGAACTCGCGAGGGAGGCTGAGGGGGAGCTGACCGCCCACGACGCACTCGCCACCCACCTCGACGTCGAGCTGGGCATTCGACCGTGAGGACATCTCGAACCCGTGGACGGCTGCGGTGGCGTCAGCCGTTGCGTTGACGGTCGGGGCGATCCTGCCCCTGATCGCGATCCTGCTTCCCCCAGCGTCCGCGCGGCAGCAATCAGCGTCCTTGTGACGTCGGGTGGGCGACGGCGGTGACGTGGCCGTGGGCGTGGACCCAGGCGCCGTCGACGCCGTCGGCGAGTCGGCGGGTGCGGTGGACGGCCGCTTCGATGTCGCGGTGGTGCCGGGCGTCGTCGACGGGGTTGGCGGCGCAGTCGGCGTGGCCGGCGATGATCAGCGTAGTGCTGGCGTGGGCGGTCGTGGAGACGGCGACGCGGTCGAGGATCCCGTCGAGGGGGTCGGGGCGCCGTATGCGCAGACGGCGTCGGCGCCGGGGGCGGTGATCAGGTCGACGTGGTCGACGCCGAACCGCTGGCGGATCCACTCGGTGACCGGGGCGTGAACGCGTCCGTGGATGCAGGTGATCGCGGTGGCGAAGGTGGCGGGCATCAGTACACCTCGTCGGGGCGGGGTTCCTCGCTGTCTGCGGGGCGCAGCGGGGAGCGCTCGCTTAGCCCGACGGCGTCGAGGGCTGCGGGGATCGCGGGGTGGATGCGGTCGTGGAGGCGGTCCCACAGGCCGGCGCGTTCGAGGACGTCGCGGACAGGGCCGCGCACGGTCGCGAGGTGCAGCGCGACGCTGGCGTCGTCGAGCTTGCGGTCGAGCTCGGCGAGGGCGTGGGCGCCGTCGGTGTCCATGCCGGTGACCGCGCTGCAGTCCAGCACGATGGCGGCGAGGTCCTCGCGTTCGGTGACGATGAGGGCTGGTGACCCGGTCGTCGAAGCGCTTCGCGGAGGCGAAGTAGCGCGGTCCGTCGATTCGGAGGATGGCGACGGTCGGGTCGGTGCGGGTCGGGTAGCGGTCGGTGTTGCGGAACCGGGCGGTGCCGGTGACGCGGCCGAGCTCGGCGGTGTGGGGGTTGGCGGTGCGCCACAGCAGCATGGCCAGGCTCGCGGCGACGCCGGTGGCGATGCCCGGCTCGACGCCGATGAGCAGCGTCGCAGCGAAGGTGAGGCCGAGGACGGCGGCGTCGGAGCGGCGGACCCGCCAGGCGTGCCGGGCGCTGTCCAGATCCACGAGCCCGGCGACGACGACGACGATCACCGCGGCGAGGACGGCGCGGGGGAGGTGGAAGAACAGGGGGGTGAGGAAGGTGACGGTGAGCGCGACGACGCTGGCGGTGATCAGCGAGGCCATGGGGGTCCGCGCACCCGCCTGGTGGTTGACCGCGGTCCGGGAGAAGCCCCCGGCGACGGGGAAGGACTGGAAGACTCCGGCGGCGAGGTTCGCCGCGCCGGAGGCGACGAGCTCGGCGTTGGCGTCGATGCGCTGGCGGGTCTTGGCGGCGATGGCCTTGGCAACGCTGATCCCCTCCAGGTAGGAGATCAGCGCGATCGCGGCGGCCGAGGGCAGCAGCGCGATGACGGCGTCGAGGGTGATCGCGGGCAGGGCGGGGCGCGGCAGGCCGGAGGGGACGTCGCCGAGGGTGGCCACCCCGACGTCAGCCAGGCCGAGCTGGGGGGGCGCGGCGGCGGCGCCGGCGACGACGAGCAGCGCGGTCGGCAGACGGGGGGCGAGCTTCTACCGCCCGACACCCATGCCGGGCTCGTCGGGTGCGTCGGGGTTCAGGGCGACCCATGCGACGTGGTCCCGGCCGTCGACCTCGATGAGGTAGCGCAGCTGCGCACCGGTGAGCGTGCCCACCCCACTGTGGAAGCGCAGGTAGCGCGAGCGTGGCGACAGCCGATGCAGCCCCTGCTGCAGCCGTGCCTTGTCGCCGGGCTCGATGGGGCGGATGATCACGGGGGTGCCATCCCGCAGGTGGACGCGCATCTGCGCCTCCCTCGTCGGCGCTCAGCAGAGCTGGCGCCCGGTGACGCGCTCGGGGTCGATCCGCAGGTACAGGCAACGCCGGCCCGACGCCCAGGGCTGCAACCGGAGCCGGCGGAACCGTGCCAGCTCCACCACGTCGGAGACCCGCCGGGCGGTGCCCTCGATCAGCACGCTCCAGCCCGCGAGCCATGCCGCGTCCACGTCGTCGACCTCGAACGCGACCGGGCGTTCGAGGGCCCGTCGCCCGACGAGCGAGTCAGGGTCGGCGCGGATGACGACGGCGTCGCCGTCCAGCAGATAGTTGACCGGCACGATCAGCGGCTGTCCGTCGCCGTCCGTCACGCCGAGCCGGCCGACCGGGACCGGGTGGCTGCGCAGCAGGTGCAGGCACCGCTCCGGCGCCAGGACGGTCGGGTCGTCGGTAGCCATCGCTCGTGCACTCCCTCCTGCCCTGTGGCGGTGCCGGCGGCACCAGCCCTGGCTCGGATGCCCGCGACGCAGGTGCACCGTACTCCCAATGTGCAGGGCCTGGGCGTTGGGCGGTTGACCGCAGACGCCGATCGGGTAGGAGTCGGGGTGCGCCCGTCACCCGAACAGGACCGAGATCATGCCCAACGGAGATCTGTGCCAGCGCTGCGGGGTTCGCTCCGCGGTCGCCCAAGCCCGCCAACTGCGACCCGGGATGCCGCCCCTCGTGGGGCGCCTGTGCCAGGTCTGCGTGCAGGAGGTCGGCCAGGCTGCCCGCCCCGGCACCTTCGACGAGTTCTTCGCCCAGTTCTTCGGCGGTGGCCAGACCCCACCGCCGCAGCCTCCCGGCGGCGGTCCCCAGCAGGTCGACATCACCCGCTTCTTCTCCCAGGCCACCCGCCAGACCCTGCACCAGGCCGCCCATCAGGCCGTCGAGTGGGGCTCCGCGGAGCTGGACAGCGACCACCTGCTGTGGGCCGCCCTGAGCGACCAGACCGTGCAGCTGGTGCTCCACGGCTCGGGGATCGACCCCCAGTCGGTCGCCCGCGAGGTCGAGGCGCGCACCCCGAAGCGCGAGCCCACCAACGTCGCGCCGGCGCTGTCCCCCGATGCCAAGCGGGTGCTGCTGGCCGCCTTCGAGGAGTCCCGCCAGCTCGGCGTGGACTACATCGGCCCGGAGCACATCCTCCTCGGCCTCACCCGTGACAGCGACAGCGCCGGCGGCCAGGTGCTGCGCGAGGCGGGCGTCGACGGCGCGCAGCTGCAGGGCCCGGTGGCGCGCAGCGCCGGCGGGGACGGGCGCGCGCCGGCGCAGCCGGCCAGCCAGACCCCCACCCTGGACCAGCACAGCCGCGACCTGACTGCGGCGGCCGCCAACGGCGTCCTTGACCCCGTCATCGGCCGGGACAGCGAGATCGAGCAGACCATCGAGGTGCTGAGCCGCCGCACCAAGAACAACCCGGTGCTCGTCGGTGAGGCCGGGGTCGGCAAGACCGCCATCGTCGAGGGCATCGCCCAGCGCATCGTCGCCGAGGAGGTGCCGGAGACGCTCCAGGGCAAGCGGCTGGTGGAGCTCGACATCGGCGGCATGGTCGCGGGCACCCGGCACCGTGGCGACTTCGAGGAGCGCATCCAGAAGGTCGTCGAGGAGGTGACCCGCCACTCCGAGGAGCTGATCCTGTTCATCGACGAGCTGCACACGATCGTCGGGGCCGGTTCGGCCGAGGGCTCGGTGGACGCGGCGAACATGCTGAAGCCCGCGTTGGCCCGCGGCACGCTCCACGCCATCGGCGCGACCACCCTCGACGAGTACCGCACCAGCATCGAGCGCGACCCCGCCCTGGAACGCCGGTTCCAGCCGATCACCGTCCCGGCGCCGAGCGTCGAGGAGACGATCCAGATCCTGTACGGCCTCAAGGACCGCTATGAGGCGTTCCACCGGGTGCGCATCACCGACGAGGCCATCGTCGCCGCCGCCGAGCTGAGCGACCGCTACATCGCCGACCGGTTCCTGCCGGACAAGGCGATCGACCTCATCGACCAGGGCAGCGCGCGCATCCGCCTGCGCCACCACTCCAAGCCGCCGGGGACCAAAGCGCTGGAGGACGAGTGCCGGCAGCTGCGTCGTGACAAGGACCAAGCGGTGGCGGCGGAGGACTACGAGCGTGCCGGCGAGCTGCGCGCGACGCTGACCGCGAAGGAGGCGGAGCTGGAGAACGCGCACCAGGCCCGCCACGAGTGCGCCGACCTCACCGCCGAGCACATCGCCGAGGTCGTGTCCCGCGCCACCGGCGTCCCGGTCTCCCAGCTCACCGAGGAGGAGCGGGAGCGGCTCCTCGGGCTGGAGCAGCGTCTGCACCGCCGGGTCGTCGGACAGTCCGAGGCGATCGACGCGATCGCCGAGGCGGTGCGCCGCTCGCGTGCCGGCCTCGGTGACCCCGGCCGGCCGGTCGGCAGCTTCCTGTTCCTCGGTCCGACCGGCGTCGGCAAGACCGAGACGGCGCGTGCCCTGGCCGAGACGCTGTTCGACGACGAGGACCGCCTGGTCCGCTTCGACATGAGCGAGTTCCAGGAGCGCCACACCGTCAGCCGCCTGATCGGTGCCCCGCCCGGCTACGTGGGCTACGACGAGGCCGGCCAGCTCACCGAGCAGGTGCGGCGCACCCCCTACTGCGTGCTGCTGC
Source organism: Egibacteraceae bacterium (assembly GCA_040905805.1). NCBI lineage: Bacteria > Bacillati > Actinomycetota > Nitriliruptoria > Egibacterales > Egibacteraceae > Egibacteraceae bacterium. Next base: position 5,849 of record JBBDQS010000109.1, read on the forward strand.
TCGACGAGATCGAGAAGGCCCACCCCGACGTCTTCAACTCGCTGCTGGCGGTGCTCGACGACGGCCGGCTGACCGACGCCAAGGGCCGCACCGTCGACTTCACCAACACGGTGGTCATCATGACCTCCAACTTGGGCTCGGAGCGCATCACCGCGCAGGGCCAGCAGCCGTTGGGGTTCTCGCCGGCGCCGGCGGGCGACGAGTTCGAGCAGATCAAGGACGACCTGCGCGACGTCCTGCGCCGCGAGCTGCGTCCCGAGTTCCTCAACCGCATCGACGAGATCGTCGTGTTCCGCCCGCTGTCCGACGACCAGCTGCAGGACATCACCCGGCTGCTCGTGAACCAGGTGGCCCGGCGCATGACCGCGCGGGGAATCACGCTGGAGCTCACCGACGAGGCCGTCACCAAGCTGTCCGACGACGGACACGACCCCGACTTCGGCGCACGGCCGCTGCGGCGCACGATCCAGCGGGGCGTCGAGAACGTGCTGTCGCGCATGGTGCTCGACGGCTCGGTCGACGACGGAGACCGCGTGTCGGTCCGTTGTGAGGACGGCCAGCTGGCCTTCGACGTCAAGCGTGGTGGCGCCGACCAGCCGACCACTCCAGTGGTCTCCACCGTGTAGCCGGGGTCGCGCCGCCACGCCATGGTGTGGTGTGTGGTCGGCACGGGAACCCTCGAGGCCTAGCGGTCGTCGCACCGTTGGAGGCTGGCGTTCCCCCAGAGCCGACCCATGAACGGCAGGTGCGCGATGACTCATTGCCACACGCGAACCGGCTACGGGCCGCGCCTCGCGGCGCTCGCGATCATCACCGTCCTCGCGTCCACGGCGCTCATGTACGGCGATGCCGCCCAGGCGTGCACCTGTGCCCCGCCACCTCCCTCCGAGGAGGCCTTGGCGCAAAGCGGCGCGGTCTTCGCCGGTGAGGTTCTCGACCTCACCGTGGTCAACGGGCCCGATTCCGCCGTCGTGGCCCGCATGGCGGTCACCGACGTGTGGAAGGGCGAGGTGCACGAGGTGGTCGAGGTGCGCACCCCCGCCGACGGCGCCAGGTGCGGCTATACCTTCGAGGTCGGCCGAGCAGACCTGGTGTACAGCTCCCTGGGCGACGACGGGCGGTTCGTCGCCTCCATGTGTAGCCGCACCGCCCCTGTCAGCGACGCCCAGGACGACCTGGTCGCACTCGACACGTCCACCGCTCCCCTGACCGGGGGACCCAGCGGGCAGCCCGAGGCCACCCGGTCCTGGACTGCCATGGGGGTGGCCGCCGTCGCACTGGGCCTGGGGGGGCTGCTCGCGACGATCACCTGGGTCGCGCGCAGGCGCGCCTGAGCCTGAACCATGTGGCGGCCGTTCGGTCCCACGCCTGGACGGGCAGGCCTGCCGCCACTGCGCGGGATCAGGGAGGCTCGTGCTCGCCCCCAGCGCGTGCCGGAGTGTGGCTGGGCGGCTACTGCTCGACCAGGTGGCTCAGGAGGCGGATGACGAAGGTGGCCATCTGGTCGCGGCGCACGGTGCTGGCAGGCCGGTAGGTGCCGTCACCGGGTGGGCGTGGGCGTCGGCGTCGGCGTGGGGTCGGGATCCGGGGTCGTGTCCTGCACGACCAGTGTCGCCGACGCGGTCTGCTCTCCGAACGTCGCGACGATGTTGGTCTCCCCCTCCCCGACGCCCGTCGCCGTCCCCACGGCATCCACGGTGGCCACCTCGGGGTCGTCGCTGTGCCATTCGGCACTGTCGGTGACGTCGACCTCCGCGGTGTTCTCGTGGGTCGCGGTGGCGGAGAAGGCCTGCGTGTCGCCGACCTCCACGGTGGCCTCCTCCGGCGAGACCTCCAACGCCGTCACCGGAGACGTCTCACCGACGACGAACCGCTCACCCACAACGGCCCGATTGCCGGCACGGTCCCCGGCTCGAACCAGCAAGTGGACCGGGCCCTGATCAGTGAGCGTGACGACGGTCGGCAGGTCTCCCGGGGCGAGCTCCGCCCACTCCTCGCCGCCATCCAGGCTGTAGTCGACCCACGCCAACCCGGACAGGGCATCCTCGGCGTCGATGGACACCTGGACCGGTCCGGACAGTACCGGCGCGACCTCCAGCGCGTTCGCCAGCACCTGGTTGAGCAGCGCGGTGTCCGCTGGGTCGCCCCACAGCGCACCCCACGGCGTCTGAGGCATCACGACCAACGATCCCCCTTCGGCCGCGAACAGGGCCGGATGTCCGTCGCCGTTTACCGCGACCACCGAGACGTCGAGGTCGGTGACGCGGAGCATGTACTCCGAAGGGCTGCGCTCCTGACCGGCGATGGTGACGAAATCGTGCGTCTCAGGCAGCTCGAACGCCAGGGGATGCTCGGTGTCGACGAGCTGGAGGTGCGGGGACTCGGGCTCGCGCCAGTCGGTCTCGGTGACATCCACCGTGAACAGGTGCTCGTTGACGGCCTCGGCGAACTGCTCGGTCGGGTCGCCACCGAACAGCACGAGGCGCGTGCCCTCGTCGAGGGCGGTGCGCAGGGCCAGGATGTCCTCATCCGCCAGGCCGGCCGGTTGGTCCTGCTCGGCGTCCATGCCCACGATCACGGTGTCGTAGGGGGCGAAGTCGACCTCGTCGAAACTTGTGCTCTCCAGCGTGTCGAAGGTCAGCCCGATCTCCAGCAGCGACGTCTCGATCGAGGCGCTGACGCTGCGCGTTCGCAGCACCAAGATCTCGCCGGGGCCCTCGGGTCGCTCGTCAGGACCGACGGCGACCGACAGGTCGGGATCGGTGCCGTCGACGGTGATGCTCACGCTGTCGGCGGCGGTGTTGCCGTCGCTGTCAGTCGCGCTGAAAGTCAGCTCGTGGGTCCCCTGCGACAAGCTCGTCACGGCCAGCTGGTCGCCGTCGCCCAGCGCGCCGTCTCGATCCGACTGCCACCCCGCAGCATCGTCCGTCAGCGAGCCGTCCTCGTAGTCGAAGGCGATGCCCTGCAGCCAGACCAGATCGCCCTCGCGCACCACGGCGCCGTCCGCTGGCTCGGCGATGGCCACGACCGGGTCCTTGGTGGGCACGGTGAACCCCGCGGACACCGCCGTCCCGACGTTGACGCCATCAGAGGCCAGCACGCGCACCCGTGAGCTGTCGGTGTCCTGCGAGCCGCCGAGGGTGTCGAAGTCCACCCCCATGCCCGGCTCGACCAGCCCGGCCTCCACGAGCTCCCAGCTTTCGCCGCCGTTACGCGAATAGTGCACGACGAACGTGTGCTCGGCGCTGTCAGGGTCGTCCACGGTCCACTCCAGGGCGTGGAGCCCGTCGAGGACTTCGCTGCCCTCCGGGGCGGTGATCGCCACGGTCGGCGGTTCGCCGACGAGGTCGACGGAGCCCAGCAGCTGCTCGCCAGGCCCGATGACCACGAGCCGGACCGCGTCGTCGGAGAACTCCACCCACTCCGCGAAGTCCGGCGGGAGCTCGAGATCCTGGCCATGGGGGTGCTCTGGATCGAACGCGCGGCTGACCAGCACCTCGTCGCCAGCACCGCGGGCCTCGATGCGGTAGTCACCCTCGCCCGCACCGCTGTCGGCGGTGATCTCGTCACGGAACAGCGGCTCCAACTCCACCGTCCCGTCGATGATGATGCCGCTCACCAACCAGAACTCCCCCGTGGTGAGCTCCGCCGGCTCCGCAGCGGATGGCGTGCCGGCCGAGCCGACATCGCCACCGAACTCCTCGATGACGGCCGTGTAGGTGTAGGGGGAGACCCACATCGGCAGGCAGTAGCTCATGTAGTCGTAGTGGCCACCGGGGTCGATCGCCGTGCGCGTCCGCAGGTCGAACCCGAGTTCCTGGATGCCGGGGTCGTTGCCGTGCGGCCAGCCAGGGTCCAACGAGGCGGGTGCTCCGAAGCAGTCGGCCGCCGGTGAGGGGACGTGCTGGCGGCCGAAGTTGTGTCCCAACTCGTGCGCGACCACCCCGGGCGCGCCATCGACACCGTCGACGGTGAAGGCCGTGCGGCTGACGCCGGCGTGGCCAGGGCGGTAGGCCAAGCCGATGATCCCGCTGCCGGTACCCGCCTCGCCGCGCACCATGCCGTAGTAGTAGCGATCGCTCGGCCGCGGGGGCAGGCTCCACGCCCACCGACGTCGCACGGACCTGAGCACGTCTGACCACCAGTCGGGGTCGGCCGTGGCGTTCCCGACCGTCCCCCCCGGTGACTCCAGCCGCACCTCGCCGGGGAACGTGGCCCGGGTGAAGCCCAGCAGACCGCCCAGCTCGGAATGGTCCGCGCACTGCCAGTCTCGGTTCGGCCAGCTCCCGTCGAAGTCGTCGCACACGCTGACCGGGTGGATCCGCAGAGGCTCGACCGTGGTGGTCGCGAAGTCGAACACCCGGCGTTCGAGCTCCCCACCCTCAGGATCGAGAGCACGCACTGTGACGCTCACATCACCGTCCGGTACGAACGGGAAGTCGTGGGACAGGCACCCACGCTGCTGCGTGCGTCGCTGCTTGGGCGTGCAGGCAGGCGACAGCGTCACGGTGCGATCGCCGCTGAACGACCCGGTCACCTCGATCCGCACCGGCGTGGGCTCAGCGACCTCGCCGGTGTACACGCGCATCACCGCCGGGCGGTCACGCACGATCGGCACCTGCGGGCCCTCCGCCTCGAGCTCGTCGAGCCCTTGGAGCTCCTGGGTGGCCTGCGTGAACTCCACCCCATCCAGGATCGCGCCGATCCTGATCACATCGGGCGCACAGTCGGTGCCGTCGAACCCCCAGGTCTCCGACCCGGGAGGCCAGTTCTCCTCCACGTGCACGCACAGGGTGTACAGGCCAGGCTTGGTTCCGGCGGGCACGGTGACCGTCTCCGTCTGCGTGACCTCCGCCCACTCGCCGCCGACAACGGGCAACAGCACCGTGCGCACCGCGAGGTCCACGCGTTCTGGACCCTCGATCCGGATGTTCGCCCGGTACCGCCCCCACACATGGTTCGCCGATGTGAAAAACGTGACGTCGAAGTCCTCGGGCAGGGCTTGGAGGAGCCGCTCCTCTGTGGGGTCGTCGATCCGCACCTGCTGGACGGTCTGGGGTGCGACGTTGTCATCGCCGCCCGCGTCCTGGGCGGCCGACACTGACGCCGCCGCGACATACCAGACCAGCGCGCACACCAGGAGCGCGAATGCCACCTGCCGGCGCCGTCCGACCGCTGACCCACATCATCGCCGCCACCGCAGCCCCCGTTCTGAGCGGTGCCACAGAACACGCCCGCCCGACTCGCGGTCCAGGATATCTGAAACCGCACGCACCTTGCCTGTCATGCATTCAGAGGAAACGTCAAGAGCCATCTGAACCTGCCCAAGTTGTTCATGAGGCCGTGGGAGAGGGGAGGCTTGGGCGTGCCTCACGGGAACGCTGGCGGCCACCGCGACCCTCGGGTGGCAGCCACGCTCGCCGTGGCGGTCGACCTTCCCCACGCACGCGTCGATCAAGCCCGCCCACCCCCAGATGCCCGGCGAGCGTGGCGGACAGGATCAGCCGGCGTTGGCGATCAGCGACGGGTCGTCGAGGTCACGGACATGCGCGGGAGTTTGTGTGAGACTGTCACCTGGACGGTGCCCTCCTGACCTGGCCTCTGCGGTCGTAGAACACCCGTATTGTTCCAGGTCAGAGGGCATTTTCCGTGCAAGCGAACCTGTTCTCAGCCAACCTTTTCGGTGGAGCCCGGATGCGACGACACTTGCGGTTGGAGACAAACCCGGTCGTGTTCGGGGCCTCGGTTGTGGTCATCGGGGTCGTGCTGGTGGTCGGCGTCGTGGCGACGCCGACCCTGGAGCGGACCTTCCAGACGCTGCAGTCGTGGATCGTCGCGACCCTGGACTGGTACTACATCCTCGCCGTGAGCGGCTTCCTTGTCTTCGTCGTGTGGCTCGGTGCCAGCCGGTTCGGACGGCTGCGCCTGGGCAGCGCGGACGAGCGCCCGCGCTACCGCTACCTGACGTGGTTCGCAATGCTGTTCACCGCGGGCATGGGCATCGGCCTGGTGTTCTGGAGCGTCGCTGAGCCCCTGTCCCACCTCGCGGACCCGCCGATGGCCGAGGCCGGCACCTCCGCGGCGGCCCGCGAGTCGATGCAGTTCACCTTCTTCCACTGGGGCCTGCACGCCTGGGGCGTCTATGCGGTGGTCGGCCTGTCGCTGGCCTACTTCGCGTACCGCCACGACCTGCCCCTGACCATCCGCTCCGCGCTGTACCCGCTGCTGGGCGAGCGCATCCGCGGGCGCTGGGGCGACGCCGTGGACGTCTTCGCGGTCTTCGGCACGATGTTCGGCGTGGCCACGTCGCTGGGCTTCGGGATCCTGCAGGTCAACGCCGGACTGGCCAGCCTCGGGCTCGTCGAGCAGTCCACGACCATGCAGCTGCTGCTGATCGCCGCGGTGACCGGCGGCGCGACCGTCTCCCTGCTGCTCGGCCTGGACAAGGGCATCCTGCGCCTGTCGCTGACCAACCTGGGTGTGGGCACCGCCCTCATGCTGTTCGTGCTGGCCGCCGGCCCCACGGTGTTCGTGCTGCGCAGCTTCGTGGAGCAGGTCGGCGTCTACCTGCAGACGCTGCCCGAGATGATGCTGTGGACCGACGCCCAGGCGGACTCGGGCTGGCAGGCGACCTGGACCGTCTTCTACTGGGGCTGGTGGATGTCCTGGTCGCCGTTCGTCGGCATGTTCATCGCGCGGGTCTCCCGAGGCCGAACCATCCGCGAGTTCGTCTTCGGTGTCCTGCTGGTCCCGGTGGTGCTGACGTTCCTGTGGCTGGCGATCTTCGGCAACAGCGCGATCGCGATCGACGGCCTGGCCGACGGGGCGCTGTCGCAGGCGGTCGCGCAGGACCCCGCCGTGGCGCTGTTCGCCCTGCTCGAGCAGTTGCCGCTGACCGCGATCACCAGCGTCCTGGCGATCCTGCTGGTGGCGACCTACTTCGTCACCTCGTCGGACTCCGCCTCGCTGGTCATCGACCTGCTCACCAGCGGAGGCAACGTCGACCCTCCCAAGGTCCAGCGGGTGTTCTGGGCGCTGCTTGAGGGGGCGGTCGCAGGCGTGCTGCTGGTGGCGGGGGCCGGGGGGCTGGCCGCACTGCAGACCGCGGCCATCACCACCGCGCTGCCGTTCTCGGTGATCATGATCCTGGCGTGCGTCGGCCTGGTGCGGGCGTTGTACGTCGACGAGCGCGGGCGGCCGCTGCAACGGGCCGTGCTGTTGGACGCGGAGGGCGAGGAGGTCCCCGAGAGCCACGGGCGGGAGAGCCCGGTGCGCGACCACGTCCAGGGGGCGCCGTGACCGCCCGCCGGGCGCTAGACGATCTGCCGCCCGGTGATGAGCGTGGGCTGGATGCGGATGTACAGCGAGCGCTCGCCGGGCGCCCAGGGACGCAGCCGCAGGCTGCGCAGCCGTTCCAACTCCACCACGTCGGTCACCCGCTCCGCGGTCCCACGCACCAGCACGCTCCAGCCGTCCTCCCAGACCGCGTCCACGTCGTCGACCTCGAACGCGACCTGGCACCGGACGGCCCGCTGGGCGATGAGCGACTGCGGCTCTGTCCGGATGACGACGCTCGTGCCGTCCACCTGGTAGTTGACCGGCAGGATGAACGGCTGCCCGTCGAGCTCGCTGGCCGCAATCCGTCCGAGGTGGACCGGGTGCGCGTCCAGCAGGCGCAGGCACGTCTCAGGGGATAGGGATTTCAGACCGCGCGCCTCGGTTCGCATCAGGTCCCCACCTCCGTCCTGCCGCGCCTCCGCGGTCCGGTCCGCACGCTACGAGGCGCCCGATCCTTGGCGGGGACAGCGAGCCTGCTCGACCGCTGGCGCGATGGCCATCGCGACCCTCCTGACGCGTCGCGCTCGGCCTGCTCGCTCTGCCCGACGCCGTGACGACACCGTAGGCGGCCACCCTGCCCGCGGCAGGGGCCACAGGTCACCTGCGAAGGGGGACCTTCGCCCCTGCTTCCCGCTGCGCCGTCACCCTAGGGTCACAGGACGCAACGGACCGGGGCTGCGTCACGGCAGCACGGCAGGAAGGGCCAACACGGTGACCCTCGTTTCCTCGTCCATCCCGGTGCTGGCCAGCAGTGGGGGCACGACCGCCCTCGTCATGGACGGCAACGAGGCCGCGACGCGCGTGGCCTACGCCTGCAGCGAGGTCGTGGCCATCTACCCCATCACGCCGGCTTCCCCGATGGGCGAGCTGACCGACGCCTGGGCCTCGGCGGGCACGCAGAACCTGTGGGGGGCGGTGCCCCGGGTCGTGGAGATGCAGAGCGAAGGAGGTGCCGCAGGGGCGCTGCACGGGGCGTTGCAGAAAGGTGCGATGGCAACGACGTTCACGGCCTCCCAGGGCCTGCTGCTGATGCTGCCGAACATGTTCAAGATCGCAGGCGAGCTGACCCCGGCGGTCATCCACGTGGCTGCGCGCACGATCGCCACCTCTGCGCTGTCAATCTTCGGCGACCACTCCGACGTGATGGCCGCACGTTCCACCGGCTGGGCGATGCTGTCAGCCTCGTCGGTCCAGGAGTGCCAGGACCTGGCCGCCGTCGCGCACGCCGCGACGCTGCGTACCCGGGTGCCGTTCCTGCACTTCTTCGACGGGTTCCGCACCTCCCACGAGCTCAACCGCGTCGAGCCGCTGACCGACGAGGACCTGCGGGTCCTCATCAGCGACTCCGACGTCCTCGACCACCGCGACCGCGGGCTGACGCCGTCCGCCCCCGTCCTGCGGGGCTCGGCGCAGAACCCCGACGTGTTCTTCCAGGCCAGGGAGGCGGCCAACCCCTACTACGACGCGGTGCCCGCCGCGGTGGCCGAGGCCATGGACCACCTCGCCGGGCGCACCGGACGCCGCTACGGTCTGGTCGACTACACCGGCCACCCCCAGGCGGAGCGGGTGGTGGTCCTCATGGGGTCGGGGGTCGGGGCGGTCACCGAGACGGTCGAGGCGCTGGTCGAGCGCGGCGAACGCGTCGGGGCGGTCACGGTGCGGCTGTACCGGCCCTTCCCGGGCGACGAACTGCTCGCCGCGCTGCCGGCCAGCGTGCGCCGGATCGCCGTGCTCGACCGCACCAAGGAACCGGGCGCGGTCGGCGAGCCGCTGTTCACCGACGTGGTCGCGACGCTGGCCGAGGCGGCGATGCGCGGCCGTGGCCACCCCGCTGGCCTGCCCCAGGTCAGCGGCGGCCGCTACGGCCTGGCGTCCAAGGAGTTCACCCCCGCCATGGTCGCCGGCGTCTTCGCCGCGTTGGGCGGCGACGACCCGCCGCCACGCTTCACCGTGGGCATCCACGACGACGTCAGCCACCTGTCGCTGCCGCCGTCGGCCGACTTCGCCCTCCCCCGCAGCGCCGGCGACGTCACGGCGGTGTTCTACGGGCTGGGCAGCGACGGGACCGTCGGGGCCAACAAGAACACCGTCACGATCATCGCCGAGCACAGCGACCTGCACGCGCAGGGCTACTTCGTCTACGACTCGCGCAAGGCGGGCGCGCAGACCGTGTCGCACCTGCGCTTCTCCCGGCGGCCGATCCGCTCCACGTACCTGATCGACCAGGCCGGCTTCGTCGCCTGCCACCAGTTCGGCTTCCTGGCCACCCGCGACGTCCTGAGCGTCGCCGCGCCCGGGGCGACGGTGCTGCTCAACGCACCCGTCCCCGCAGGAGAGGTCTGGGACGCGCTGCCGGCGCCGGTGCAGCAGGCCATCCTGGACAAGGGGCTCCGGGTCCATGCGGTCGACGCGTCGCGGGTCGCCCGCGAGTGCGGTCTGGGCGGGCGCATCAACACCGTCATGCAGCCCTGCTTCTTCGCGCTGGCCGGCATCTTGGACCGTGACGAGGCGCTCGCCGCGGTGCGCGCGTCCATCCGGACCACCTACGGGCGCCGGGGCCGCGAGGTCGTCGACCGCAACCTGGCGGCCGTCGACCGCGCGCTGGACGAGCTGGCGGCGGTCCCGCTGGGCACGCAGGTGACCTCGACCACCCTGTTGCGCCCGGTGGTCCCCGACCACGTCGAGGGGTTCGTCGCCCGGGTCACCGCACGGATGCTGGCGGGCGAGGGTGACCTGCTGCCGGTCAGCGCGCTGCCGGTCGACGGCACCTTCCCCACGGGCACGACCCGCTACGAGAAGCGGTCGCTGGCGACCGAGATCCCCATCTGGGACCCCGACGTGTGCATCGACTGCGGCAAGTGCGCCATCGTCTGCCCCCACGACGCGATCCAGATGAAGGTGTTCGAGCCGGCCGCGTTGGAGGGCGCGCCGGAAGGCTTCGCGTCCAAGCCCTTCCGCGCGCGCGAGCTCGACCGGCCGCACCTGCTGACGATCCAGGTGTCGCCGGACGACTGCACCGGGTGCGTCGTCTGCGTCGAGCAGTGCCCCGCCACCAGCAAGACGGTCGCGGGCCACAAGGCCATCGACATGGAGCCGGTGGAGGACCACCAGGCCGCCGAGCGCGAGAACTTCGCCTTCTTCGAGACGATCCCCCCGCTGGACCGGTCCCTGCTCCCCCACGACACGGTCAAGGGCTCCCAGGTCCTGCAGCCGCTGTTCAGCTACTCCAGCGCGTGCGCCGGGTGCGGCGAGACCCCCTACCTCAAGCTGCTGTCACAGCTGTTCGGCGACCGCATGATCGTCGCCAACGCCACCGGCTGCTCGTCGATCTACGGTGGCAACCTGCCGACCACGCCGTGGGCCACCAACGCTGAGGGGCATGGCCCGGCGTGGTCGAACAGCTTGTTCGAGGACAACGCCGAGTTCGGGCTCGGCCTGCGCCTGGGCTACGAGCAGCAGGTCGCGACCGCACGCGCCCTGCTCACCGCCATGGCAGACGTCGTCGGCGACGACCTGGTCACCTCGGTCCTCCAGGCGGACCAGTCCACGGAACCGGGGATCGTCGCCCAGCGCGAGCGGGTCGCACAGGTGCTGCACCGCCTGGTGGGGACGGACGGCGACGACCGTGCCCGCCACCTGCGGTCCCTGGCACCCGCCCTCGTCCGCGCCGACCTGTGGATCGTGGGGGGCGACGGGTGGGCCTACGACATCGGCTACGGCGGGCTGGACCACGTCCTTGCCTCCGGTGCGGATGTGAACGTCATCGTCCTGGACACCGAGGTCTACTCCAACACCGGCGGCCAGGCCTCGAAGGCCACGCCGCGCGGGGCGGTCGCGAAGTTCGCCACCGAGGGCAAGGAGGTCCCCAAGAAGGACCTCGGAGCCCTGGCGATGCAGTACGGCACCGTCTACGTCGCCCAGATCGCCCTCGGGGCCAACGAGGTGCAGACCGTCCGGGCGCTCCAGGAGGCAGCCGCCTGGCCGGGGCCCTCGCTGGTCCTCGCGTACTCGACGTGCATCGCTCACGGTTTCGACATGCGCAACTCCATGCACCAGCAGCGGGATGCCGTGAAGAGCGGCTACTGGCCGCTGTACCGCTTCCGGCCGACGACCGAGGAGCACGCGACGCCCTTGCGCCTGGACTCGCGCAAGCCGTCGATGCCGGTGGCGGACTTCGCCCGCAGCGAGGGGCGGTTCGCGATGCTGGCCCGCAGCGACCCCGAGCGCGCCGCGCGCCTGCTGGCCCTGGCGCAGGCGGACGTCGACGAGCGCTGGCGCTACTACGAGCAGCTCGTCGGGGTGGAGCGCAGCGTGGTGCACGAGCCCGGCGCCGTGGTCGACGCGAGCGGTGCGGCGGCGCACGAGGTGGGCTGATGGAGCTGTCCACCACGTACCTGGGATTGACCCTGCGGTCGCCGCTGGTCGCCTCCGCCGGCCCGCTGACCGGGCGGCTCGACTCCCTGCGGGCGCTGCAGGACGCGGGCATCGCGGCGGTCGTGCTGCCCTCGCTGTTCGAGGAGCAGGTCGTCCACGACGAGCTGTCCACCACCGCTTTGTTCGACCTCGGCGAGGGCTCCAGTCCCGAGGCGACCAGCTACTTCCCTGACCTCGGCAGCGTCGAGACGGTCACCGACCGCAGCCTGCGCCACGTCGAGGAGGCGAAACGGGCGCTGGACATCCCGGTCATCGCCAGCCTGAACGGTGTCTCCCCCGGTGGCTGGACACGCTACGCGCGCCTGCTGGCGGACGCCGGGGCCGACGCCCTCGAGCTCAACCTGTACCGCGTCGTGGCTGACCCCGACCTCTCGGGCGCCCGCGTGGAGGAGCAGCAACACGCGCTCGTCCGGCTCGTGCGCGAGGCACTCGACGTCCCCCTGGCGGTGAAGGTCGGGCCGCACTACAGCGCCTTCGGCCACTTCGCCGCCGGCCTGGTCACCGCGGGCGCGGACGCCCTGGTGGTGTTCAACCGCTTCTACCAGCCCGACCTGTCCCCGGCCACCCGCCAGGTGGTGCAGTCGCTGGAGCTGTCCACCCCCAGCGAGCTGCGTCTGCCGCTGCGGTGGATCGCGCTCCTGCACGGACGCCTGGACGTCCAACTCGCCGCGACCACGGGCGTGTGGTCGGGCCTGGACGTCGCCAGGGTCCTGCTCGCGGGCGCCGACGTGGCCATGATGACCTCGGCGCTGCTGCGCCACGGCGCCGACCACGTCCGCACCGTGGAGCGCGAGCTGCTCGCCTGGGGCGCCGAGCTCGGGTACGACTCCGTCGACCAGCTGCGTGGCAGCGCCAGCCAGCGCAACACCGCCGACCCCTCGGCGTTCGAGCGGGCGAACTACGTCGAAACGCTCGTACACTACGCGAACTCGTTCTGGAGCGGGCAGGGGCCAGGGCCATGGTGAGCGGCGTGCACCCGTCAGGCGACGAGCGCTTCGGGCTCGTCGACACGGCCCTCACCCGTGCGCGCTACGCGCCCGACCAGCTCATCGAGCTGCTGCACGTCGCGCAGGGGATCTTCGGCCACCTGTCCCCCGACGTCCTGCACTACCTCGCACGCGAGCTGCGGCTGCCGCCGAGCACCGTCTTCGGGGTGGCGACGTTCTACTCCCTGTTCACGTTCGAGCCCCCGGGCGACCACAGCTGCACCGTCTGCACCGGCACCGCCTGCTTCGTCGAGGGCGCCGACGAGATCGTCGCGGCCCTCCAGGACGCCCATGGCGTGGTGGCCGGGCACACCGCGCCAGATCGTCGCTTCGCCCTGTCGACCGCACGCTGCCTGGGCTCGTGCGGCATGGCGCCGGTCATCGTGGTCGACGGAGCCGTCTCCGGGTACGCGACGGTCGAGTCGACCCTCCAGGCCGTGCAGGCCGTGCTGGCCGAGGAGGTGGCGGGCTGATGGCCGCGGCGCTGGACCTCGACGTCGTCACCGCGGCGGAGCAGACCCGCCGTGGCCGCTACCGGCAGCGGGTCATGGTGTGCCAGAGCATCTCCTGCCTGGCCGCCGGCGCCCAGGCGACCCGCACCGCGATCGAGCAGGCGACCGACGAGGAAGGCCTTGGCCACGACGTGCAGGTGGTGCCCACCGGCTGCATGGGCCTTTGCAGCCGGGGCCCCCTGGCGCAGGTCGTGCCACGTGGCGGCGCCCCGACCCTCTACGGCGACGTGACCGCCGAGGCGGGTCGACAGCTGGTCGCCAGCCTGCCCCGGCGTGCGCCCCCGCCGCCTGCGGCGGTGACCGACCGCGTCCTCGACCCCGACATGCCCTTCTTCGCCTGCCAGCGTCGCTTCGTGCTGGCCAACGCCGGACGCATCGACCCCGAGCGGATCGAGGACTACGTCGCCGAGGGTGGCTACCGGGCCATGCAGACGGCACTGCAGTCGATGGCACCCGACGACGTCATCGAGGCGATCGCCGCCAGCGGGCTGCGCGGCCGTGGTGGCGCGGGCTACCCCACGGCGAAGAAGTGGCGGTTGCTGGCCGCCGCCGGCGGGGAGCACAAGTACGTCGTCGCCAACGGCGACGAGGGCGACCCCGGCGCCTTCATGGACCGCACGGTGATGGAGGACGACCCGCACCGGGTGCTGGAGGGGATCGCGCTGGCCGCGTACGCCACCGGCGCTGACCGGGCCTTCCTCTACGTGCGGGCGGAGTTCGCCCGGGCGGTCGAGCGCCTTGACGCGGCGATCCGGGCCGCCCGCCGCCACCGGCTGCTCGGCCGCCGGGTGCTCGGCAGCGACTTCAGCCTGGACGTCAGCGTGCGGATCGGCGCGGGGGCGTTCGTCTGCGGCGAGGAGACCGCGCTGATGGCCTCCGTCGAGGGGGGGCGCGGCACCCCCCGCCTGCGACCGCCCTACCCGACCGAGCAGGGCCTGTGGGGCGCCCCGACGGTCATCAACAACGTCGAGACGCTGGCCAACGTGCCCGGGATCATCGGGCGTGGCCCGGAGGCGTTCGCCGCAATCGGGACGTCCGCCAGCAACGGCACCAAGGTCTTCGCGCTGGCCGGCAGCCTGGTCAACACCGGCCTCATCGAAGTCCCGATGGGCATCACCCTGCGCCAGATCGTGGAGGACGTCGGCGGGGGCATCGCCGGCGGCCGCGCCTTCAAGGCCGCCCAGACCGGCGGGCCGTCGGGTGGCTGCATCCCCGCCGAGCTGCTCGACACGCCGATGGACTACGAGCGGCTCCAGGCGCTGGGCTCCATCATGGGCTCGGGTGGGCTCATCGTCATGGACGACAGCGTCACGATGCCCGAGGTGGCGCGCTACTTCATGGAGTTCTGCCGCGACGAGAGTTGCGGCAAGTGCGTGCCCTGCCGCGCGGGGACGGTCCAGCTGGTCGGGCTGCTCGACCGCATCTGCACCGGCGCCGGCACCACCAGGGACCTCGCGCAGCTGGAGTCGCTCGGGCAGACCGTCCGCGAGACCAGCTTGTGCGGTCTCGGGCAGACGGCCCCGAACCCGCTGTTCTCCACGCTCGAACACTTCCGCGGCGAGTACCTCGACCTGCTCGTCGACGGGGACACGGCGGGGGGCGAGGATGGCTAGGCCGCGGGCGCAGCCGGACGCTGCGGTCACCATCGACGGCGCGCCGGTGCGCGTGTTCAGCGGCGAGTCGCTGCTGGCCGCTGCCAACCGGGCCGGCATCCCGATCCCCACGCTGTGCGCGGTGCAGGGCCTGTCGGTCTGGGGTGGCTGCCGCGTCTGCGTGGTGGAGGTCGCCGGGGACCACACGCTGCGTCCGGCCTGCGCGACCACCGCCGTCGACGGGATGGAGGTGACCACCGGCTCCGACCGGCTGGTGGAGCACCGGCGTCAGATCGTCGAGCTGCTGTTCGCGGAGGGAAACCACGTCTGCGCGGTGTGCGTGTCCAACGGTGCCTGCGAGCTCCAGGACCTGGCCGTGGACCTCGGCGTCGACCACATCCGCTTCGCCTACCAGCACCCCGACCGCGGCGTCGACCTCAGCCACCCGCGCTACGGCCTGGACCACAACCGCTGCATCCTGTGCAGCCGCTGCGTGCGCACCTGCGCCGAGATCGAGGGCGCCAACGTCTGGGCCATAGCGGCGCGGGGGGCCGGGTCCCGGCTGGTCGCCGAGCTGGACGAGCCCTGGGGCGAGTCGACGTCGTGCACCTCCTGCGGCAAGTGCGTCGCCGTGTGCCCGACGGGGGCGCTGTTCGACAAGGGCACGGGCGTCGGCGAGATGCGCCACGACCGCGACGTCATCGGGTTCCTGGCCGCGGCGCGGGAGCAGGGCGAGTGGCACGACCGGGAACAGCAGCCGTGACCGCCGCCCGCAAGCCGCGGCTGGCAACGGTCTGGCTCGGCGGCTGCTCAGGCTGCCACATGTCCTTCCTCGACCTCGACGAGTGGCTGTTCGACCTCGCCGGGCTGGTCGACGTCGTCTACAGCCCGCTGATGGACACCAAGGAGTACCCCGACGACGTCGACGTCGTCCTGGTCGAGGGCGCGGTCGCCAACCGCGACAACCTCGAGCTCGCCGAGCGCCTGCGTGCCAGCAGCCGGCTCGTCGTCTCGTTCGGCGACTGCGCGGTCACCGGGAACGTCACCGCCCTGCGCAATCCCCAGGGAGAGCCTGCCGCGCTGCTCCAGCGGGTGTACGTCGACGGCCCCGACCGCCACGGCGTCGTCCCGTCCGCGCCCGGCATCGTCCCCGACCTGCTGCCGCAGGTGCAGGAGCTGCACGCCGTCATCCACGTCGACGCGTACGTGCCCGGCTGCCCGCCGTCCGCCGAGCGGATCAAGGCGGCGCTGACCAGCCTGCTCGACGGCGGCCCCGACCACCGCTGGGGCATCCGCTTCGGCTAGAAGGGCGTTGCGTGCACGACCACATCGTGATCGACCCCGTCACCCGCATCGAGGGGCACGCGAAGATCACCCTGCGGCTCGACGCCGCGGGGGCCGTCGACGACGCCCGCTTCCACGTCACCGAGTTCCGCGGCTTCGAGGACTTCTGCCGTGGCCGACCGGTCGCGGAGATGCCCAGCCTCACGGCGCGGACCTGCGGCATCTGCCCGGTGAGCCACCTGTTGGCCTCGGCCAAGGCCGGGGACGCCATCCTGGCCGTGACCCCGCCGCCTGCCGCGGTCGCTCAGCGGCGGCTGGCCAACCTCGGGCAGATCATCCAGTCACACTGCCTGAGCTACTTCCACCTGTCCGCACCCGACCTGCTGCTCGGCATGGACGCCGACCCGGCGCAGCGCAACCTGTTCGGCCTCATGGCCGCCGAACCCGAGCTGGCCCGCCGCGGGATCCGCCTGCGCCAGCTCGGCCAGGAGGTCGTCGCCGCCGTCACCGGGGAGCGCATCCACGGGTCGTGGATCGTGCCGGGCGGGGTGGCCCATCCCCTGGACCCGGCGACCAAGGAGGGCATCCGGGAGCGGTTGCCCGAGGCCAAACAGGCGGCTGCGGACACCATCACCGAGTTCGAGGGTCTCCTCGACCGCTTCACGGAGGAGATCGCGGTCTTCGGGACCTTCGACAGCCTGTTTCTCAGCCACTGCGGCGCCGACGGCTCCTGGGAGCACTACGGCGGAGGCCTGCGGGTGGTCGACGCCAGCGGTGCGATCGTCGTGGACGGGCTCGACCCCGCCCGCTACCGGGAGGTCATCGGCGAGTGGGGCAACGCCGACAGCTACCTGAAGTCGCCCTACTGGAAGGCGCTGGCCGAACCCGACGACCCCCGCCCGGGCGTCTATCGTGTCGGTCCGCTCGCGCGCCTCAACGTCTGCGAGCGCTTCGGCGTGCCGCTCGCCGACGAGGCGCTCGCCGCCTTCCGCGAGCGTGTGGGCGGCGTCGCCACCTCGTCGTTCTTCTTCCATTCCGCCCGGCTGATCGAGGTGCTGGCCTGCGTGGAGCTGATCGAGCGCGCCCTGGCCGACCCGGTGCTCGACGACACGCGGGCGCGCGCCACGGCCGGCATCAACGCCCGCCACGGCGTCGGGGCGTCCGAGGCCCCGCGCGGCACGCTCTTCCACGACTACACCGTCGACGACGACGGGCTCGTGACCTCGGTGAACATGGTCATCGCCACCGGCCAGAACAACCTCGCCATGAACGCCGCGGTGCTGCAGATCGCGCAGCGCTTCGTCCACGGCGCCGACGTGACCGAGGGTGCGCTCAACCGGGTGGAGGCCGGCATCCGCGCGTTCGACCCCTGCCTGTCCTGCTCGACCCACGCGCTGGGGCAGATGCCGATGCTCGTCCAGGTCACCACCGCGGATGGCGTGGTCGTCGCCGAGGCACGCCGGGACTGACGGGCGGGCTGGCCGTGAGCGGCGTCGTGGTCATCGGGTACGGCAACGACCTGCGCGGCGACGACGGCGCGGGGCGGCGGGTCGCGGAGGCCGTCGCCGCAGCCGGCCTGCCCGGGGTCACGGTGCGGTCGGTCCACCAGCTGGCACCCGAGCACGCGGCCGACGTCGCCGGGCGCCGCTGCGCGATCTTCGTCGACGCGCGCCTCGCCGGCGCGGGCGCCCAGGCCGGCGTGACGGTGCAGGCGGTCTCCGCCAGGGTCGGCGACGCGGGCCTCACCCACCACACGAGCCCCGCGGCGCTACTGGCGCTGGCGGCCACGCTCGGGCCCCCGCCGGGGGACGCCTTCGTCGTGTCGATCCCCGCTGGCGACCTGGGGATCGGCACGACCCTGTCGACGGCGACCGCGGCCGCCGTGGACGCCGCCGTCGATCAGGTCGTCGCGCTGTGCGCCTGCCGACCCTGACCGCTGTGGTCCCCATCCCCCGATGACCGCGCGCCATACTGGCGTCGTGCCCATCGCCGTCCCGGGAGGTGCGCACCGTGGATCACGAACTCGCGATCCGGGCCTCGGGTCTGGTCAAGCACTTCGGCGACGTCAAGGCCGTCGACGGGGTGGATCTCGCTGTGCGTCGCGGTGGCGTCTACGGGTTCCTCGGACCCAACGGGGCGGGCAAGACGACCACGATCCGGATGCTCGCGACGCTGCTGAGACCCGACAGCGGCACCGCCAAGGTTCTCGGTCACGACATCACCAGCGAGGCCGCCCTGGTCCGCCGGCGGGTGAGCCTCACCGGGCAGTTCGCCTCCGTCGACGAGGATCTCACCGGGGTCGAGAACCTCGTCCTGCTGGCCAGGCTGCTCGGCAGGTCCCGAGGGCAGTCGAAGGCACGGGCCGGTGAGCTGCTCGAGGCGTTCGGGCTTGCCGACGCGGCCGGATCCGACGGCACTGTCGATCACCGTCCCCGACGTCGACCGGGTCGCGTACGCGCGCCGGCCGCGGCGCTCACCTTCGGATGGCGCGCCCTGCTGAAGATCAAGCACGTCCCCGAGCAGCTGTTCGACGTGACGATGTTCCCGATCATGTTCCCGATCTGGCAGCCCGCCGTCATCGTGGGCGCGCTCCTCGGCGACGCGCTGCGCTACTCCCTGGCGTCGGCGACCCGAATCCAGACCTCTTGACATAGGTGCGGAAGTGCCTGCAGGGTTTCAGTGCTCTTTGA
>JBBDQS010000110.1 GCA_040905805.1 Egibacteraceae bacterium
GACGTCGAGGTCGAGCTCCACTCGGCCTCCTACGACGAGGACGGCGCACTGCTGGGGCTCGCGGACCTGGCACAACGACAAGGACCTCCGCCGCGCCGTGGAGTACCTCCACGGACCGTTCGTGGCTCGCGCCGGTGAACGGCGCAAGCTCGCCGTCGAGCAGGTCGTACCGCGACCCGCACCCCGCAGGTTCATCGACCTGTGAGGCTCCTCAAGATCGCCACGTGGTTGACGGCCCAAAAGGTCAGCACCTCCGTTGGTCCCAGGGCATCGCACAGCCGCGGGACCGGCATGCCACGTACATCGCCCGGAGCTCCTCGTCGCGCTTCCCCTCCTGCAGGGCGCCGGGGTACGTGCGTGGCTTGGCCGGCTCAGCCCATGCGCCGATGAATAGTAGCGTGGTAGTCCGATTGACGATAGCGTAGGAAGCCGATGAACAGGAGTGTATGGATACGATGGATGATAGCGTAGCGGACCACGCACCGGACAGTCCCTCTGGGTCGCCAGAGAGGGACTTCGTGACCGGATACGTCCACCGCATCGTCGATGACGAGTTGGGAACCGTCCTGCCACAGCTCCCGGCTGTGCTGCTCGACGGACCGAAGGGTGTTGGCAAGACCGAGACGGCCCTCCAGCGCGCGAAGAGCGTGTGGCGGCTGGACAACCCGGCGCAACTCGCGATCCTCGAGGCCGACCCAACCATCGCCACCACGGATCCGCCTCCGATACTCCTCGACGAGTGGCAGCGGTTGCCTGCCGTTTGGGACGCCGTCAAGCGCGCCGTCGATGCCGGTGCGGCTCCCGGCACGTTCCTGCTGACCGGCTCCGCCGCGTCACGCGGCACGACCCACTCCGGCGCGGCGCGGATCGTCACCACAAGGATGCGCCCCTTGACGCTCCCGGAACGAGGCGTGTGCGAGCCGACCGTGAGCCTCGCCGACCTGCTCACCGGAACACGTGACCCCGTCCGGGGCGAGACGGACCTGACGGTGAGCGACTACACCGACGAGATCGTCCGGTCCGGTTTCCCCGGGCTGCGTGCGCTCTCCGGCAGGGCGCTGCGCACCCAGCTCGATGGCTACATCGACAGGATCATCGACCACGACGTCCCCGGCGTAGGTCGGCAGATCCGACGCCCAGCCACGCTGCGTGCCTGGTTGACCGCGTACGCCGCGGCCGCCGGTGCGGCGGTCTCCTACGAGAAGGTGAGGGATGCCGCAACCGCTGGCCACGGGGACAAGCCGGCGAAGACGACGACCCTTCCCTACATCGATGTCCTCACCGACCTGCGCATCCTCGACCCGCTCCACGCCTGGCTCCCCGGTCTCAACCACCTCCACCGGCTCACCCAGGCACCCAAGCACCACCTCGCCGACCCGGCCCTCGCGGTGCGTCTCCTCGGCCTCGACACCAAGGCTCTCCTCGCCGGTGAGACGGGCAGCGTGGCACTCCCACGCGACGGCGTCCTGCTCGGTGGGCTGTTCGAGTCGCTGGCGGCGATGTCCGTGCGGGTGTTCGCCCAACAACGTGAGGCGAAGGTCGCGCACCTGCGCACCTACGGCGGCGAGCACGAGATCGATCTCATCGTCGAGACCGGCAGGGGCGACGTTGTCGCGATCGAGGTCAAGCTGTCCGCCGCGATCCACGACGCTGACGTCCGACACCTCAACTGGCTCGAGGACAAGATCGGGGACCGCCTCCTCGACAGGGTCGTGCTGTGCACCGGACCGCGGGCGTACCGCCGCCTGGACGGTGTCGCAGTCGTCCCTCTTGCGCTCCTGGGGGCGTAGACCTCGGCGAACCCCGCACCGCCATCGCCGAGGCCAGCCCACACGACAACACCTGCCGTCGGTGGCGTGTTGGTGGCGAGTGCCTCGCGCCGCGGCCATGATGCGGCGGTTGTGACCGACCCGGCCCGTTCGACCTGCATGCCGATGCGCGCCCAGTGGCTGATCTGCTCGGCGAGCGACCGGTTCTCGGACGCTGCGACGCTGCGACGCTCGACGGCGTCGCTGCGACATCGCGCGCGACACGGGTCGGGGTCGAGTGTCCCTGCCGAGGCCACCGGTACGCGTGCCGGGCGCGACCTCGCCCCGGCCGTGCCGTCAGTGGCTGCTCGACCTGGACGAGCACGTGTCAGCTCGGCAGCAGCTGCGCGTGCCGGAGCTCGTCGATCGTCGCCTCTGGAACCCCGAGGACGTCGAGGTGGACGATCCAACGCCCCGAGGCACCCGCCTCAGCAGACACCGCGACCAGGCAGGAGCCGAGCACGCGGGCGCCCCCGCCCACGCAGGGCGAACGAAAGTCAGAGGCTCCTTCCGCACTGAAGCCCCACACGCTGGAACGCTCGCGCTTGGCCCTCTCTAGGCTCGTCCCTCATGGATCTCGAGCGGCGCGAGTGGCGCAACGAGCCGGTTCGGCTGGCGGACCTGACTCTCAACACGCCGTTGATCGAGGGACGCACCTTCGAGAACTGCCAGATCATCGGGCCGGCCATCATCGCCCCTCTGGGGACAACCTCAATAGCTCACTGCACGTGGGACGGCGACTTCGACGCTCTCGTGTGGCCCATCGCGGAAGGACGGGACCAGGTAGTAGGCGCGATCGGCGCGTTGGACTGCTCGTTCTTCCGGTGCAGGTTCGTCACCGTGGGCCTAGCCGTGCCGGCCAGCGCGGTCGAACAGGTACGAGCAGGCTTCCAGGCTTAGGCCTCGAGCTGCACTCGGATGTCTTGTCGCCGCACATCGCCCGGACTGGAGCGGTTCCCCTCGAAGGCGCCAGTCCATCGGGAGACGGGGAGTGGGCGCACCAGCTCGATCAGTTCACCCTCCTCCCAGAAGGCGTCCAGGTCCTCCAGCGTCAGGTCGGTGTCATCCATCACGTGCCTCCCACTATCTTCGGCAGATCGCCGTGCGGCAAGCCCAGATCCCCTGCGCCTCGTCGATGGCAGCGAGGTAGCACACTATGTCCTTCCCCGTCTGCGTGCGGGCCCGCACGATCAGGCGCTCTCCGAACTCTGGGTGCGTGTTCGCCGATATAGACCCTGCGCCTAGTCATCGTGCAGGAGCGTAGGCGATAGCGTCCCCTCGGTGAACCGTCGTCGATCCCGTCGGCAGCCGAAGGTGTCAGGCGGGCATGCCGCCGTGGGCTGACATGATCGGCTTTCGCGACAAGCTCGCGCACCTGTACATCAGCGAGGTCAGCGCCCAACTGCTGTGGGAGCCCGGAGCGGGGGCGCCGATCTCGACGCCGATGCCCCCGAAGACCCTGCCCCCGGGCTGGCGGATCCATCCCCTGAAGCGGTACACGAGCAGGCTGCCCCGCTCCTCGTGGCGGCGCGCCGTAGAAGATCTACTACGCTCGTGGTGATGAAGGAGCTCCCGCAGCGCGAGTTGCGCAACAACATCAGCGCGGTGCTGCGAGCCGCTGAGTCCGGTGAGCGCTACGTCGTCACCGTGGACGGTCGGCCGGTGGCCGAACTCGGTCCCCGCCGGCCCCCGCAGTGGGTGGGTCCTGGTGACGTGCGAACCGTCCTCGCCACCCCGACCGACCCGGGCCTTCTCGACGACGTCGCAGCGCAGCAGATCGAGCACGGCCTGGACGAGGATCCCTGGACGCGCGGGTGAGAGGGCTGCTCGACACCTCGGTGCTGATCGCCAGCGAGGTGGCCGCCCTGCCCGACGAGGCGGCCATGCCTGCGCCTCCCTGGCGGAACTGCACTTCGGGGTGCTGCTGGCCAAGACCGACGCCCAGCGCCGGGCGCGCCTGCGGCGTCTGGCCGAGGTGGAGTCGCGCTTCGAGCCGCTGCCGGTCGACGCCGCGGTCGCCCGCTCCTACGGGGCGCTCGCGCACCTGTCCGTGCGCGCGGGGCAACAGCCCCGCCGGCGGGTGATGGACGTGCTCATCGCGGCCACCGCGCACGCACATCACGTGCCCCTGTACGCGCGGGATGCCAGCGACTTCGCGGCGCTGGAGAGCGAGCTCGTGATCCGGCTCGTGTGATCAGAACCTGCACCGCCTCGAGGCCGCCGCGGCCTGTGGCGCGATCTCGGAGTCGGTGTGTATGATCAATGCATATGCAGTAGCATCATGGGTATGTCCGTGCGCATCCAGGTCGTCATCGACGAGCGGGAACG
>JBBDQS010000111.1:0-12527 GCA_040905805.1 Egibacteraceae bacterium
CCGGCGGCGACACGGGAGTACCGCCGCCGGGACCGGGGGGCTTACTGGACCAGGACGCGGGGGCCGCAGTCCTGGTGCCAAGCCGTGACGTCGGCGGTGGCGAGCTCGGCGCCGAGCAGCGACAGCGTGGGGTTGACGACGTCGTCGTACAAGATGTTCAGCAGCTGATCGGTGAGGGGGGCGATGACGTTGGTCACCGTCGAGGTGACCGCGGACAGGATCCAGCTCAGCAGGCTGCTGCCCAGCAGGGTGTGGGTGACGTTCAGGCTCGACAGCAGCAGACCCTTCGGGTGGCTCGTGGCCGACAGCTGCTCGACGTTGTCCCAGTCGAACGGGCCGGTGAACGCCAGGTCGCCGCCGCCGGCCGCGACCGTGGCGTTCGCCGAAGCGAACACGTCGGCGACGTTGATGGTGCCGAGCAGCAGGACGTTGGCGCGCAGGGTCACGAGCTTGGCGGGGCCGCTGGGCGCCGCCCCGCTGGCGAGCTGGGAGTCGGTCGGGTCGGCGATGCGCAGATTCACCCCCCCGGTGGTGACGGCGGTCGTCATCTGGCCGGGGTCACCGCAGTGGTTGGCCGTCAGGGCCGCTTCGCCCTGCGCCGCGTCGACGTAGAGCGGCAGCTGGATCGTGGCGGGCAGGAGCCCACCGAGCAGCGACGTGGTGAGGTCGACCGCGGTGCGGACCCGCAGGCGGACCTGGGCCGATCGGGCCACGGTCACCCACTCACCGCCCTCCATGCGGGCCGGGCCGATGGCGATCTGGGGCGGCTCGATGACCACCAGGCGCATGGTCGAGCTTGCGAGAGTCCCGCCGGTCAGGGATGGCAGCGCGAAGCCGACATTGAGGTCGACGGCGTTGTTCATGTTCGCCGCCTGCGCCGCGGCCATCAGCATCGTCAGCGCGTTGACCTCCGCGTCGGCGGCCGCGTCACCGGTCACGAAGCCCGTGGCGACCGTGAGGATCTCGCCGAGCGCGAAGCGGTTGTTCTGCGCCTGGTTGGTGGCCAGGCCGGCGAGGACGCCGAGCGCCTCCGCCCCGGCCCCGAGCGTGTCGGGGTTGGCGTCGGCGAACGCCCTGGCGAGGCTCTTGACGCTGACCTCGGTCGCGAGCAGCTCGTCGATCCCGCCGGCCCCGACGCCCAGGTGGGTCGCCAGGACCCCGATCGGCACGTCCAGGTCGGCGAGACCGTTGTAGTGCACGGCCGTCAGCGACAGTGACGTGCCGAGCAGCGCGCCCAGCAGCGGGTTGAGCAGGGCGCTCTCGGAGGAGTCGAGGGCGGCAAGCCCGGTGCCGATGGCGATCCCGGCGAGGTTCTCGGTGCTGGCGACGGCGGTGACGCTGATCGTCCGGCCACCGGGCATGAAGTTGAACCCGACGGTGTCGGAGGCGACCACCCGCACCGCGTTGGCCGCCACGGTCCCCGCCGAGAAGGAGCCCGTCTCGGCGTCCCAGCGTCCCACGTGGGTGACCAGCGTGCGGTCCCCGCCGGGCACGAAGTCGTTGCTGGCGGCGCTGTCCAGCGCGAGCTGCTCCGCGCCCGCCTGGGTGTCGGCGAAGCCCCCGGCGAACACCTGGACGGCGTCGAGCGCCGCCAGGTCGGCGACCTTGCGGGCCTCACGCTGCTCGAGGACCACCGATCCGATGTCGACCGCGAACGCCGAGGACACCAGGCTGATGAGCAACAGGACACTGGCGAGCACGGCGATGGCGCCGTCCTCGCGGCCGAGCCGTTCAAGCATTCCGCGTCGCATACCGTGTCCTCT
This sequence comes from Egibacteraceae bacterium, assembly GCA_040905805.1. Taxonomy (NCBI): domain Bacteria; kingdom Bacillati; phylum Actinomycetota; class Nitriliruptoria; order Egibacterales; family Egibacteraceae; species Egibacteraceae bacterium. The sequence continues at coordinate 1,764 of JBBDQS010000111.1, forward strand.
CATGACTACACCTGGGTGATCTGCACGACGGCGGAGCGCGACATCACGTCGGGCATGACCAGGCCGAGGCCCGGCAGCGGCGGGACGAGGGGGTTGCCCGCCCAGTCGTAGGAGGTGACCACCCGCACGCACTCCCGTGAGGCGTCGCTGGCGCACGGCTCGACGAACGCCTGCACCGTGGCGCCGTCGCCGAGCCAGCCCAGCCGCGTGCGGGCGGCATCCTCGGCCACCTGCACGGTCGTGCTCGCCGTGGCGACCAGCCCCGAGCGCGCTCCCTCGGCCGCCGAGTGGCTGAGCGTGTGGTTGAGGGCGAAGACGAGGCCGAAGGTGAGGATGCCGAACACGATCATCAGGAACACCGTCCCGACCAGGGCGAACTCGACCGCGGCGACACCGTCGTCCCCGGCCGCCCGGCGTCGTGCCCTCCCGGGCGGTGGGCGGTCCGGGCGAATGGTGGTGGACATGGCGACCTCCGGCTCCGCGGTCACAGGATGTTGTCCATGATCTGGAGGACGCCCGGACCGATGATGATGACGAACATGGCGGGAAAGATCCCGAAGATCAGCGGGAACAGCAGCTTCACGGGCGCCTTGCCGGCGCGCTCTCGCGCCGCTGCGCGGCGGCGGCGGCGCATCTCGCGGGACTGCACCGTCAGGGTGTCGGCCATCGGCGTGCCGAGCTTGTCGGACTGCAGGAGCGCGGCGACCAGGGGCCGCAGCTCCTCGGAGCGGTTGCGCTCGTGCAGGGAGAGCAGGGCGTCGCGGCGCGAGCGCCCGAGCTGCTGTTCCTTCAGCATGCGGTCGAACTCGTTGGCCAGGGGACCGCTGAGCTCCTCGGTCACCTCCTCGACCCCCTGCTCGAAGCCCAGGCCGGCGCGCACGGTCAGCGCGAGCAGGTCGAGCGCCTCGGGCAGGGTCCGGGAGATCTCCGTCTGGCGTTTCTGGCCCTGCGAGTGCAGGAGCAGGTCGGGCAGCGCGTAGCCCAGGGCCACGGCGAGCACGACGACGAGCACGGGCTTGGGACCCCCGAGCACGGCGTAGAGCAGCGACAGGAGCAGGCCGACGCCGACGGCCGCCATCTTGACCGCGAAGAATATCTCCACGGTGAGGCTGGAGCCGGCGTTGTCCAGCCGTGAGCGGATGGCGTCGCCCCGTGCGCCCGGGGTGATGCGGCGGCCGGCGGACGCCAGGCCGGCGGTCGCCGGTCGAACGACCCGGTCGAGCAGCCCCTCGCGCAGTCGTGCCTCGCGCTGGTCGTAGGTGGCGGGCACGCGCGCGTCACCCTCGAAGGCCAGCGCGCCCAGGGCGACCTGCCCGGCGGTACGCCGGCTGCGCCCGACGACGAGGATCATGACAGCGGCGCCAACAGCCAGCGCCCCCAAGTAGCCGATCAATGGACTCATGTCGTCAGACCTCCACCCGGACCATCTTGCGAATGACCACCAAGCCGAACGCCATCAGCCCGGCCGCGACACCGATCATGAGGAAGCCACGGGGGCTGAGCAGCGGCAGCAGGTAGTCGGGGCTCATGACGAGCAGCGCACCGAGCACGAAGAAGGGCAGCAGCCCGAGGACCCATGCGGAGATGCGCCCGTCGGCGGTCAGCGCCCGGACCTCGCGGCGGACCTCCTCGCGATCCCGCATGAACTCGGCGAGCACCTCGAACACCCCGGCCAGCGAGCCACCCGTGCGGGACTGGATCATCATCGCCCGCACGGTCCAGCGCAGGTCCGTGGAGCCGACCCGTTCCGCCATGGCGACCAGCGCGTCGTCGAGGGTGCGCCCCACCTGGGTCTCGGCGACGACCCGGGTGAACTGCGGACCGAGAGGTGCTTCGGTCTGCTCCCCCGCCGCCTCCAGCGCCTGGGCGATCGAGTGGCCGGTCCGCAGGCTGGCAGCGAGCTGGCTCAGGACGTCGGGCAGCTGCTCGTCGGCCTTCTGGCCCAGGCGCTCGGCCTTGCGGTACAGCAGGTACACCGGCACGATGCCGGCGACCACCGCGAAAACCAGGCCGGCGAGCACGCTGATCGCCACGGCGCCGAGCAGGGCGGCGACACACACCGCACCGATGACCCCGGCCCCGAACTCCGCCGGCCGCAACGGCCAGCCGGCCCGCTCCAGGGTGACCCCGAGCCAGGTGAGCACCGAGCCGCCTTGGCCCACCCGGTCCGTGGCGGCGGTCATGGCGCTCCACGCCTGGGCCAGCACGGAGACCTCACGGCCCTTCCCGTCTCCGGGCTGGTCCATGACCGCCCGGAGGCGGTCGACGCCGGTGGCCTCCCTGTGGCGCGCCCCGAGGACGACGAGCGCGATCCCGCCCAGGACGAGCAGGGCCGCTCCGACGATACCGATCATGGTGATCATGCCCGCACTCCTCGCTGGCGGCGCTCCGGCTTCGCCGGCATGGCAGCGAACAGCGAGGGCGCGATCGGGATGCCGGCGGCCTCGAGCTTCTCGAGCACCTTCGGCCGCAGGCCCGTCGGCATGGTGGCGCCGACCGAGGACGTCGAGCCGGTGCCGCCGGCGGTGAACTGGTAGCTGAACAGGTCCTGGAGCACGATCACGTCGCCTTCCATGCCCTGCACCTCGGTGATGGTGGTCACCACCCGGCGGCCGTCGCCGAGCCGGTCGAGCTGTACGACCAGGTCGAGCGCGGAGGCGACCTGGTCGCGGATGGCCCGCAGCGGGAGCTCCATGCCGGCCATCAGCACCATCGTCTCCAGGCGGGACAGGGCGTCACGCGGCGAGTTGGCGTGCAGGGTCGTGAGCGAGCCCTCGTGGCCCGTGTTCATCGCCTGCAGCATGTCGAGGGCCTCGGCGCCGCGGACCTCCCCGACCACGATGCGGTCGGGGCGCATCCGCAGGGCGTTGCGGACCAGGTCGCGGATGCCGATCAGGCCCATCCCCTCGGCGTTGGCCGGGCGGGCCTCCATCGGCAGGACGTGCGGCTGGTGCAGCTGCAGCTCGGCGGAGTCCTCGATGGTGATGATGCGCTCGGTCGGGGGGATGAACCCGCTGACGGCGTTCAGCAGGGTCGTTTTACCGGTACCCGTCCCACCCGAGACCAGGATGTTCAGCTTGCCGGCCACGCACGACTCCAGGAACGCGGCGACCTGTGGCGTGATGGAGCCCTTCTCGACGAGGTCGGTGACCTGCATCGGTGACTCGGGGAACTTGCGGATGGTCAGGGCCGGTCCTCGCAGGGCCAGGGGCGGCAGGACCACGTTGACCCGGGACCCGTCGGGCAGGCGCGCGTCGCACATCGGGCTCGACTCGTCGACCCGGCGGCCAACGGTCGCCACGATCCGGCTGATCACCTGGCGCAGCTGCGCCTCGTCGTCGAAGGACACATCGGTGTGCTCGATGCGGCCCGCGCGCTCGACGAAGATGTCGTCGTGAGCGTTGACCATGACCTCGGTGATGTCCGGGTCGTTCAGCAGCGGCTCCAGCGGGCCGTAGCCGAGGATGTCAGCGGTGACCTCGGTGATGAACCGGCGCCGTTGGGTGGGCGTGACCTCCAGGCCCGCCTGGGCGAGCGCGTCGTCGAGGCGGTCCTTCACCTCCTGGGCGAGGTCGATGCCCTCACCCTTGCGGTCGGGATCGTCGTGACGCCGGCGGGGCTCACGCTTGGCGAGCAGCGGCCCGAGGTCGGCCACCACGAGCTCGTGGACCCGCCGCTTGGTCGCCGACCACTCCACGGCGCGACCCGTCGGTGCCGGCTTGCCGCCGGCGCCCTTTGCGGGTCCGGTCGCCTTTGCGGGTCCGGTCGCCTTTGCGGGCCCCGTCGCTTCGGGCTGCCGCTTGGTCGCGGCGGCGTCACCGTCGTTGTTCAGGCGTTCGGAAAGCTTCAACGGTCACTCCTCGAGAACAGGGTCGGGAACCAGCGCCGCCACCAGCGGATCTGGGTACGGTCGTCGGATGTGGAAGCGGGGGCCTGCCCGTCGGCGGGCAGCAGCCCGGTCAACGCCGTCCACAGCATGCGGGCCACCGGGTGGTCCGGTTCGCTGGCGCACAGCGGACGACCCTCGTTGAGGGCCCGCAGGACCGCAGGATGGAACGGCATCGTGCCGGCGACCGGGCCGAGGACCTCGATGGCGTCGTGGGCGGTGATGCCCGACTCGACCATCTCCTTGTTGAGCAGGACATGCTGGTGCTCCACGTCCACGCCGAGCCGTTCCAGCATGTTGATGTAGGTGCGCAGGTTGGCGACGCCGGGGACGTCGACCTGGCTGACCACGACGATGTCGTCGCTCATGTCGAGCGCGGCGAGCGCGCCCTCGCGCAGCCCGGTGGGCGTGTCCACGATGATGTAGTCAGCCGTCTGGCGGAGGGACACGAGCAGCTGGACGACATCGTCGGCGGTGATCATGTCGCCCTGGACCGGGTCGCGCGGAGCCGGCAGCACCGAGAAGCCGTAGGGCGTCGGGGTGAGGTTGGTGGCGAGGGCCTCGGCCACCTCCGCACCGCTGGCGCGCTGGTCAGCGGCGTCGAACAGCACGTCGTAGATCGTGTTCGCGGGCCGCAGCTGCAGGGCGGCGGTCACCTCCCCGAACTGCACGTCCAGGTCGACCAGCACGACTTTGTGCGTGCCGGGGCGTCCGAGCAGGGCAGCCAGGTTCACGGCCACGGTCGTCTTGCCGCAGCCGCCCGTCGGTCCACCGATCGTGTAGATCCGGCCGAGACGGGTCGTGTCCTCGACGAGGGCCGGCGCGACCTCGAGCTTGGTCCCACGCCGCTCGCTCGATGCCTCGGTGGCGGCCAGGAGTGTCGACCGCAGTGCGGCGGGTCCGGCGGGGACCCGCAGGAGCCCGTCGGGGCGGGCACGCACGAAGGCGCCCAGGTCGGCGGGCTCCTTGCCGTTGATCGCCACCACCAGGCCCAGGGTCGGGTCGGCCTCGCGGATCTGTGCGAGCCGGCGCAGACCCGCACCGCTCTCCTCCGAGGGTCCGGCGACCACGACGTCCCACGGACCGTCCTGGGTGAGGACCTCGAGGGCGTGGGTGGTCTGGGCGAGGTGCACGATCTCCGGGCGGTCGTCCCCGACCAGTGCCGTCCGCAGCTTCTGGGTCAGCTCGGGCCGACGGTCGACCACCAGCACACGCCGTCGCATGGCCATCATTGGTCTGTGTCCTCGCCCTCGGAGCGCTCCTGGTCCTGGCGGGCCCGGGCCTCGCTGATCGCCTGGGTGCGCTGGCCGGGCTCGAGGGCGCCGATGTCCACCCGTTCCGCGCTGGGCGCAGGGTCGTCGGGGTTGGCGATCGTGTACCACAGGGACCCGTGCTGCTGGGCGTGGATCAGCACGGGGGCGTCCTGGGGGCGGACCTGCAGGAGCAGGACGATGCGGCCCTCCTGCGCCACATCCGACGGCTCCGCCGACTCCCCGGTCGGGGTGCCGCGGGTGACCGCGAGCACATCGACGTGGCCGAGGACGAGCTGGGTGTAGGGCTGGCCCGCCGCCGGGGCGGCCGGGTCCCCACCGGTGTCGGCCACCGTCGTGTAGACGTTGACGCGCGAACCCGGGGTGACGTAGCCCTCCACGCCGGGTGCGGGGTCGGCTTCCAGGGTCATGGCCTCGTACCCGGCGGGCACGACCAGGCCGCCCGCGGCCGGGCCTGCGCCGGCGAACTGCGAGGCCGTGAGGATCTCACCGGCGCCGACTGTGCGCACGACCTTCTGGCCGTCGAGGTCGTCGAGGTCGGTGACCCGGCTGACCGGTGCGAGCGATGCGGGGACCTCGGCCTCGCGGATGCGGGTGGCGACCTGCTCGGCATCCATCCCGGGCGCGAGGTCATCGCTCGCCACCAGAGCGGGGACGGTGGCCTCGGCCTCTGCGGTGCCTCCGGCCTGGGCGACGAACAGCGCGAGCAGTCCGGCACCGATGACCCCGAGCAGCACGCCGGCGATCGTGGTTTTGTTCTTCATGGACCTGTTTCCTCCCGTGTGTCAAACCTGATGTGCTGGCTATCGGCCAACGGGTGACGAACCTGTAGCGCGCGCCGTGACCTTCCTGCCGCCCCCGACGACGCGTTGCGCGCCCGTGCGCTGGCGCGTCAGTACGACGCGACGTAGTTGGTGAAGATGGTCACGACCTGCCCGCCGAGCGTGGTGACCGCCACGACGATGACCGTGGCGATCAGGGCCACGAGCAGGGCGTACTCGACCGCGGTGGCCCCCCGATCACCGCTCGCGCGAGCAACCTGGTCAACCTGGACAGACGCCGTGTGGAGTTCCATGGAGCCCCCTGCACTGGTGTGCTGGTGTGCTGGTGAGGCGGTGAGACGGCAAAGCCGGTGGCCCGCACCCCGCGGGCCACCGGCGACGCCGGTACGACGTGGTGCGAACTTGCTACTCAGTGACGGCGGGTGCGATCTCGGTGCTCACCTTGGTGAAGGCCGCCTCGATCTGCTCGCCGAGGGTGAGGACGACTCCAACGATGACCGCGGCGATCAAGGCGACCATCAGGCCGTACTCCACGGCGGTGGCGCCGTCCTCGCGCCGGAGACGCTCGCCGGCCGACTGCGCCAGCATCTGGAGTGCAACAATTGCGTGGATCATGGTGAGTTTCTCCCTGTGCTCGCGACGCCCGCCTTGTTGCGAACGTCCTACTGTTCTGTTCAAAGAATCGCGCGGACGGGGGTCGGGGTCATCCTCAAGATTGATGATCTCCCTGCCTTGCCGGCGTTCCTTCACTCCATCGGCCGGCGCGCAGGAAGTCTTGAGCAAAAGGGCAGGAGGTCTGGCAAAAATGACCCCCGGACGGGTGAGCATCTGACCCCTGGACGGGTGAGTGGGTCAGTCGGTGTCGGGAGTCCAGCCCGCTCGGCGGGCCGCCGCCACGGCACCGATCTGGGAGTGCACACCCAGCTTCTGCAGCAGCGAGTGGATCTGGCTGCGCACCGTCGCCATCGACACGAACGACTCGCTGGCGATCGTGTCGGCGGACTGGCCGGCGCACAGCGCGGCCAGGACCTCACGCTCTCGGGCGGTGAGGCGCGTGAAGGGACGCTGGCGCTGGTCCGCCGCAGCATGCTCGCGGCGCAAATCGCCGAGCAGCGCATCCCGTTCGGCGTCGGTCAGCAGCGTGCGCGCCTCGGCCGCGCCCTTCACGGCGTCCAGCAGGACGTCGAAGGGAGCGGACTTGGCGAGGAGCCCGTGCGCGCCCGCCTGGACGCACTCACCGAGGCGCGCCCGATCGGTCTCGCCGGTGACGACCACGACGGTCGCCCCGAGGTCGCGCAGGGGACGGATCAACGGCAGGCCGGAGCCGCCCTGGGGGCCCAGATCGAGATCAAGGAGGACCACCCGCGGGCGGGTCTCGTCCGCGACCGACACGATGTGCTCGGCGGAGAGGTCGCCGACGACATCGACCTCGAAGCCATCGGCCCGCAGCGCCACCTGCAGAGTCTGCGCCAGCAGCTCGTGATCCTCGATGATCAGGATGCGCATGCTCACGGATTCCCCGGCAGCGGTGTCGATGGCCCCGAGGACGGGGACGGGGACGAGGACGAGAGGGCGACCGCTGGCAGGGCCAGCACGAAGGCGGCACCGCCACCCGGTCGGTCCTCCAGCCACAGGTCGCCGCCCTGCTGGCGCATGAGCTGGCTGGAGACGTACAGGCCGAGGCCGCTGCCCGCCAGTCCGTCCGCGTGCCGACCGCGGACCCCCCGGCTGAAGATGGCCTCGCGCAGGTCGGCGTCCACCCCGGGACCGCGGTCCTCCACGCGCACGAGCACCCAGTCGCCGTCGCGGACGGCGCGGATCGCCACCGGCGAGCCCGGCGCGTAGCGCCGGGCGTTCTCGATGAGGTTCTGCACGACCTCCGCGGTGTCCGACGGACGGCCGAACGCCGTGAGCTGGTCGTCGATGTCGGCCAGGATCCCGGCGCCACGGGCCCGGGCACCGGTCACCGTCCCGGCGAGCGCTGCGGCGACGGCGAAGTCCGTGGACGCCTCCTCGAGCAGCTCGGCGCTCACCAGGCGCTGGAGCCTCGCCACCTCCGAGGACAGTGCCGTGACCAGTGACTTGCGGGTGTCTGGGTCGAGCCGGTCGCGGTAGTGCTCGAGCGTCAGGCTCGCCCCCTCGATGGCGGCGAGGGCGTTGCGGGCCTCGTGTGCCCGCTCCTCGAGCTCATGGCGCCCCGCCCGTACCCGGGCCTCGGCGGCCGCAGCCGTCACGACGGTGTGCATCAGGTCACGGCTCTGACGGCCGAACACCCGTTGCAGCTCCGAGATCGCCCCGGCGAGGCCGACCCCGAGCGCGGTGAGCCGCAGCAGCTGCGCGCCGGCGCTCCACAGGCTCGGGTCCTCTGCCGCCAGAGCCTGCGTGACCTCCGCCAGCCCGAGGCCGGCGACCACCACGCCGACCCAGCTGAGGAGCGGGCGGCTCTGCCGGGAGCCGCCCACGAGGAACGCGACAGCCAGCGCCGCCCACGCCGCGACGATCAGCGTCGAGCCGAAGCCGCTCGCCGGCGTGCCGATGGACGCGTCCGCGGCGCCGGCGAGGTGGCTGGCCACCTCGGGGGCCGTCCGCATCGCCGTGGTCACGGCGGCCGTGACGACCCCGGCCACCAGCAGCAGCCTGCCGGGGCGCAGGCGCCCGTCGACCTCCGAGACCAGGACGGCTGCGGCAAAGAGGCCCAGCACGACGAGCCGGCTGGCGGGCCGGAGCCAGAGCAGGGCCGGGGCGATGGGTTCGTACACGAGCGGGAGCAGACCCGTCACCCCGACGGTGACCACCCCCAGCAGGAGCAGGGCCACTCCGGCGCACAGCGCAGCCGCCTCCCCCACCAGGCGCCACTGCATCACGAGGAGCAGCGCCACCACCACGGCGAGGGCCGCAGTCGCCGTCTCGAGCAGCGCCTGCACCAGGACCGTGTCCAGGCCCGTGCGAGCCCTGACCAGCCCCCCGACGATGCTCACCGCGACCCAGACGGCGACCACCAGTGCGCCGCCCAGGAGCAGCGCGCGCGTCGGCGGCCCGTCCGGTGTCAGGCCGCTCTGTCGCCGGTCCCGGCCCCGGTGCAGTGCCGCCGGGGGCCCCCAGCCCTCGTCGTCGGTGGTCACGAATCGAGTGTAGTTCAAGGGTGACGTGAGGTTCGTGGTCACCTGGACCCCCCTCGGGGGGCCCTTCGACCCTACGTGGGGGCGCTCTCCAGGCGCTCGATCACCATGGCCATGCCCTGTCCGCCGCCGACGCACATGGTCTCAAGCCCCACGGTCTTGTCCGCGGTGGCCAGCCCGTTCAGCAGGGTGCCCATGATGCGGGCACCGGTCATCCCGAAGGGGTGCCCGATGGCGATCGCTCCACCGTTGACGTTCAGCTGCGCGTCCACGTCGATGTCGAGGTGGCGTGCCGAGGGGATGACCTGCGCGGCGAAGGCCTCGTTGAGCTCGACCAGATCGACGTCGCGCATCGTCATCCCCGCCCGCTCGAGGGCCTGGCGGGTCGCGTCGACCGGTCCGAGGCCCATGATCTCGGGGTCGAGGGCCGACACCCCGGTGGACACCACGCGTGCGAGGGGGGTGATACCCAGCTGGCGGGCCTTCTCGTCGCTCATGACGACGACCGCGGCCGCCCCGTCGTTGAGCGGACAGGCGTTGCCGGCGGTGATGGTCCCGTCGGGGCGGAACACCGGGTCCAGGGCCGCCAGCTTCTCCAGGCTCGTGTCCGGCCGGGGCCCGTCGTCGGCGGCCACCGTGGTGCCGTCGGGGCGTGTGACCGGGGTGATCTCCCGGTCGAAGAAGCCGTTGCGCACGCTCTGCACCGCCAATGTCTGGCTGCGCAGGGCGAACTCGTCCATCTCCTGGCGGGTGACGCCCTCGATCTGGGCGACGTTCTCGGCCGTCTGGCCCATCGCGATGTACACGTCGGGCAGCCCGTCGGCCGGCTCCCACTCGCCCGCCCCACCCGCCGCGCGCGCCGCGGTGCGCTCACCCGCCTGGGCGAACCGGGGGTTCTGGGTCTCCGGCCAGCTGTCCGAGCTGCCCTTGGTGAAGCGGCTGACCATCTCGACGCCGGCCGCGACGAACACCTCGCCCTCCCCCGCCCGGATCGCATGCGCGGCCATGCGGATGGTCTGCAGGCTGGACGAGCAGTAGCGGGTGATGGTGGTGGCCGGCACGGTGCGCAGGCCCGCCAGCAGCGCCACGACGCGCCCCATGTTGAACCCCTGCTCACCGCCCGGCAGGCCGCAGCCCAGCATGAGGTCGTCGATCTCCGTGCGGTCGAGCTCGGGGACCTGATCGAGCGCGGCGGTCACGATCGCGGCCGCCAGGTCGTCGGGACGCAGATCGACCAGGGACCCCTTGAAGGCCCGCCCCACCGGGCTGCGGGTCGCGGCGACGATCACGGGCTCAGGCATCGGGTGTCCTTCCGGCGGGCGTGGGCCTGAGGCTATCGCGGCGGCCCGCGGAGGGATCGGGCTATCCTGGCTCCGGCGGCGTCATTCGCCGCGAGGGTGTGCAGCGACCGGGAAGGCGGGATACTGGACGGCGTGACGACCACCGACCCCACCGCCGACCTGGCACCGCCGGAGGGTGCGGACGCCCCGAGCCGGGTGCGCACGCTGGTGCGCTCCCTGGTCGTCCTGCTCCTCGCCGGCGCCCTCGTGGGGGTCGGGTCCGCCGCCGAGCACCGCACGGACGACCAGCCGATGGCGACCACGGTCACCACCGAGCAGAGCGACTCCCCGTTCCTGGGATCCCTCCAGGACTCGCCGCCGCAGCGGGCAGAGCCCGCGCCGGCCGCGGCTGCCCCCGCACCCCTC
>JBBDQS010000111.1:12537-24438 GCA_040905805.1 Egibacteraceae bacterium
GCCGAAGTGCACCGGGCGCGGCGAGGCCGACGAGCGTCTCGGGCGGGGCCGCCCCGGCGAGCGCCATACAGATGAAGAGGACGAGCGCGGCGCCCGAGCCGGTAAGGAGCACTGCCGCGAGCGCGCACCCCGCGACGGCCGCGGCTGCCCCCGCACCCGTCGACGAGGCCTTCGCCGCCCGCTACCCCGACCACGCCGACGCGCGGCAGGTCGACACCGAGCCCTCGACGTTTCACTGGGCGGTCATCGTCGGCGTCAACGACTACCAGGGACGGACCGGCAGCACCCTCGGGTCGGTGGCCGACGCGCACGTGCTCCGCGACGACCTGTTCCGGCGAGGATGGCGCGACGACCAGGTGCTCGTCCTGACCGACGGGGCGGCCACCCGCGACTGGGTCGTGCGCGCTCTGGAGTGGTTGTCGCGCAAGACCGACGACCGGTCGACGGTGGTGTTCAGCTTCTCGGGGCACATGCGCCACTCCGCGGGGAACTCGGCGATATGGCCGGCCGACAACGCCTACCTCTGGAACGCCGACTTCGGCCGGATGATCGGCGCGGTGCGCGCCGACCGCATGTGGATCAGCATGCAGGGATGCCACGCCGAGGGGATGCGCGCGGCGGGGGTGGAGGGTCCGAACCGGGTCGTCACCTACTCGTCGGAGACCGCCGAGAAGTCCCACGAGGATCCCGAGGTCGGCCACTCCGTGCAGGGTAACTACCTGTTCCGGGAGGGCCTCAGCCAAGGGTGGGGCAACCACGGCAGGCCTGATGGCGTGAGCGTGCAGCAGGCCTTCCAGTGGGCCGCACCGCGCGCCAACACCAGGACCGCCGGGTTGCAGACGCCGGTGATCGTCGATGACCTCGGGGGGCCGTTCACCCTGGAGATCACCGGACCGCCCTCCAGGTGATCGACGCGCGGCGCCGGACGCCGCGCGTACGCTGGTCGGCGATGGCTGACTTTCGCGAGCTGATGACGGCCCCGAACGCCCTGGCCCTGATCGTCCAGGGTGCGTTGGAGGCCGAGGGTCTCCATGTGGTCGTGGATCGCCAGGAGCGCAGCCCCTTCGGGCTCGACTCGGGCTGGTTCGCGACCAGGGTGCTGGTCGCGGCCGGCGACCTGCAGCGCGCGCAGGAGCTACTCGCCGAGATCGACGCGTCCGAGGACTGACCCCTGGCCCGCCTGGCGGCAACTTGCGGGGTGCACCGGGCTATCCTCCCGTACATGTCCTCCGATGAGATACTCGTCAAGAGCCCCGACGGCCACGATGCCCGCCTGCCCGCGGGCGCCACGGCCCAGGAGGCGCTGCAAGCCATGGGCGCCATCCGCGGGCAGGTGGTGGCCGCAGCGGTCGACGGGGCTGTGCGTGACCTCGCCACGCCGGTGTCCGACGGCGCCACGGTCGAACCCCTGCCGGCCGACTCCGACCGGGGCCGCGAGATCCTGCGCCACTCGGTCGCCCACATCATGGCCCAGGCCGTCACGGACCTGTTCCCCGAGGCGAAGTTCGCGATCGGCCCACCGATCGCCGACGGGTTCTACTACGACTTCGACGTGGCCCGGCCGTTCACGCCCGACGACCTGGAGCGCATCACCGACCGGATGCACGCGATCATCCGGGAGAACCAGGGCTTTCGCCGCCGCGAGCTGGGCCGTGACGAGGCGCTGGAGCTGTTCGCCGACCAGCCCTACAAGCGCGAGCTGATCGAGCGCGCCACCTCCGGGGAGGGCCTCTCCGGCGACGAGACCGCCGACGTGGAGCCAGGCGCGACGGGCACCGTCACCATCTACGACAACATCCGCCCCGACGGCAGCGTCTGGCCGGACCTGTGCCGTGGCCCCCACATCCCCACCACCAAGTGGGTCCCCGCCTTCGCCCTGCAGCGGGTCGCCGGCGCCTATTGGCGCGGCGACGAGCAGCGCCCGATGCTGCAGCGCATCTACGGCACCGCCTGGGAGTCCAAGAAGGCCTTGAAGGCGCACGTGGAGCGCATCGAGGAAGCCCGCAAGCGCGACCACCGCAAGCTCGGGCGCGAGCTGGAGCTGCTCGTCTTCCCCGAGGAGCTCGGGCCGGGCATGGCCATCTTCCTGCCGAAGGGCGCCATCGTCCGCCAGGAGATGGAGAACTGGATCCGTGCCGAGACGCTGCGGCGGGGGTACCAGCCGGTCTACACCCCCCACATCGCCCGTGAGGAGCTGTGGCAGACCTCGGGCCACCTGCAGAACTACGCCGAGCTGATGTTCCCCGGCATGGAGGTCGATGCGGCGACGTACCGCCTCAAGCCGATGAACTGCCCGTTTCACATCCTGACCTTCAACTCACGGACCCGCAGCTACCGCGAGCTGCCCCTGCGCATCTCCGAGCTCGGCACCGTCTACCGCTACGAGCGCTCCGGGGTGGTCAACGGGCTGCTGCGGGCCCGCGGCTTCACACAGGACGACTCGCACATCTTCTGCACCGCCGAGCAGGTCGTGGACGAGGTCGCCGGCTGCCTCACCTTCGCCCGCGATGTCTTCACCGCCTTCGGGCTCGGCGAGCCCTCCCGGGTCGCGGTGTCGACCCGCCCGGCGAGGAAGTCGATCGGCACGGACGAGCAGTGGGCCCACGCCGAGGCGGCGTTGACGCGCGCCGTCGCCGACTCGGGGATCACCTACTCGATCGACGAGGGCGAGGGCGCGTTCTACGGCCCGAAGATCGACGTGCACGCGCGTGACGCGATCGGCCGGGAGTGGCAGCTGTCCACCATCCAGGTGGACTTCAACAACCCCGAGCTGTTCGACATGGCCTACGCCGGCGAGGACGGCTCGCCCCACCGACCGTTCATGATCCACCGGGCGCTGTTCGGCTCCCTCGAGCGCTTCTTCGCGGTGCTGTTGGAGTCCACCGCGGGTGCGTTCCCGGTGTGGCTGGCGCCGGTGCAGACCGCCGTGGTGCCGGTCGCCGACCGCCACCACGGGTACGGGGAGCGGGTGGTCGCGGCCCTGCGCGCGCGGGGCCTGCGCGCGGAGCTGGACGCCTCCGACGACACGATGGGGGCCAAGATCCGCAAGCACCAGCTGGCCAAGGTGCCCTACCAGCTGATCGTCGGCGACAGCGAGGTCGAGGCCGGCACCGTCGCCGTGCGCCCGCGGGTCGGCGACCAGCGCAAGGACGTCGCGCTCGGGGACTTCGTCGCCGAGCTGGTGGACGAGGTCGCGGAGCGCCGGTGAGCAGCGAGCCACGCCGGGTCGACGAGCAGCGCCTCGACGAGCTGCAGCGCCTGTGGACGCCGTGGCGCATGGCCTACATCCGCGACCCGGACCGCGAGACCACCGGCTGCCCGTTCTGCGTGCTGCCTGCCGGCGACGACGACCGCGCGGCCCTGATCGTGCACCGGGGTGAGACCGGCTTCGTGATCCTGAACGCCTACCCCTACAACCCCGGCCACCTCATGGTGGTTCCCTACCGCCACGTCGACGCCTTCGACGCGCTGACCGGCGATGAGGTCTGCGAGATGGCGTTGCTGTCCCAGCGGGCGGTCCGCGCGCTGAAGGCGTGCTCCGACCCGCACGCCTTCAACCTCGGCGTCAACGTGGGCGGTGTGGCCGGCGCCGGCATCGCCGACCACATCCACGGCCACGTCGTGCCGCGCTGGGGCGGCGACACCAACTTCATGCCGGTCATCGCCGGCACCAAGGTCCTGCCCGAGCTGCTCGACGAGACCTACGACCGCCTCGCGCCCGCCTTCGCGGCCACCTGACAACCGGCGGGCCGCTGCGCATCGCGCCCCCGGCCTGTCGGTGAGCGAGCGAGAGACCCTCAATTTTGAGGATGACGCCAGGGCTCAAGGACGCTTCGCTGGGAGCCGAGGGTCAGAGGTAGCGGCCCGCAGACGACCAGCCGCCATCACCGAGGAGGACACATCCCATGATGCGCGAGCGCGTCGCCATCCTGCGGGTGGCCCTCATGGTGTCCGACTTCGGCGTGGTCGTCCTGGGGTTCGTCGCCGCGTCGCTGCTGCGGTTCGGTGGTGCCTGGCCCGAGGTCTGGGCGGGCTTGCTGCCCTCGACGGGTCCGGTCGTGGTGGCGTTCGGCGTCGCAGCCGTTGGCATCTTCGCCGCGGCCGGCATGTACCAGCCCCGCCTGCGGTGGTCGCTGCGCACCGAGCTGCACGACCTGCTGCGCACGGGCGCGATCCTGCTGGCACTCACCTTCACCCTGCTGTACTTCTTCAAGCTCGACGACGTCAGCCGCTGGTTCCTGGCCGTCTACTTCCCGCTGGTCGCCCTGGGGCTGTCCGGTGCGAGGCTGGCGGTGCACCTGGCCTTCCGGTGGGCGCGCTCCCGGGGCCGCGGAGCCCGCAACCTCCTGATCGCCGGCTCGGGCCCCCAAGCCGACCAGTTCCTCGCTTGGTGCGCCGCCCATCCCGACCTGGGGATCAGGGTCGTCGGCTACCTCGACGACGACGACCACGGCCTCGGCAGCCACCACCGCCTCGGCAAGCTGGAGGACCTGCCCCGCGTGCTGGCCGACACCGTCGTCGACGAGGTGGCCATCTGCCTGCCCCTGGCCCGGTGGGCGGTGATCGACTGGCTGGCGCAGGTGGGCGAGGAGCAGGGCAAGCTCGTCCGCATCCCCATGGGCGCGTTGAACCGGACCGTGGCGAAGGGCCGATTCGAAGAAGTGGACGGCCTGCCGATCCTGTCGCTGATCGCCAGCCCCGATCGTGCGCTGGCCCTGGCCGTCAAGCGCGCGTTCGACCTCGTCGGCGCGGCGCTGCTGCTGGTCGCGACCGCGCCCGTCCTCCTGCTGAGCGCGGCGGCGATCCTGGTCACAGAGGGCCGGCCCATCCTGTTCCGCCAACCACGCAGCGGCCTGCACGGCCGGGAGTTCGGGGCCTGGAAGCTGCGCACGATGGTGCCCGACGCCGAGCGGCTCAAGGCGGGTCTGCTGGCCCACAACGAGCGCCAGGGTCCCGCATTCAAGCTGCGCCACGATCCCCGCGTGACCAGAGTGGGGCGCTGGCTGCGCGCGACCAGCATCGACGAGCTGCCGCAGCTGTACAACGTTCTTGCCGGCCACATGTCCCTCGTCGGGCCGCGACCCGCCGACGTCGAGGAGGTACGCGTCTACGACCTGCCCCACCGCCGCCGCCTCTCGGTGCGCCCCGGCCTCACGGGCCTCTGGCAGGTCACCGCCCGCGACGAACCCGACTTCGAGCGCTGGATGGAGCTCGACCTGCGCTACATCGACACCTGGTCGCTGTGGAAAGACCTAACGCTGATCTGCCGGACCCCGCTCGCTCTCATCCGCTCCCCCGGCGAATAGCCAGGACGATGGGGACAGCGACCACCTAAGGCTTTAAGGTGTGCGGGGCGACCGGACGGAGAGCCAAAGGGGGCAGCATGGCAGGCACTCGTCCAGACATTGGAGAACCAGTCAAGCGCGCGGTTCGGCAAAGATGTGGGTTTGGTTGCGTTGTATGCGGAATCCCGTTGTACGAATACGACCACATAATCGACTGGGCGCAGACGCACCAGCATGTTGCCGACGAAATAACGCTGCTGTGTGATCAGCATCATCGTGAGAAGACAAACGGGCTCTTGCCCAGGTCCGTCGTCGGAGACGCCAATGCTGCGCCGTTCAACCTGCGGGCTGGCGCTTCAGCTCCTTACAACTTGCACTACTCAGGCGAGCAGTGCGAATCGGCGGTGGGTTCAAACCAGGTGACGTCGTCTACTGCGGCCGACTGCGCTGCTGTTCTAGTCGACGGGGTGCCGTTGGTGGCCTTCCGGTTCGAAGACGGCCACTATTTGCTGAACGTTATGCTCTTCGATGAGCAGAACGAACTCGTCCTCAGGATTCTCGACAACGAGTTGGTCTATGTGCCAACGCCTTGGGATATTGAGTTCGTTGGCACTCGCCTTATCATCCGATCCGCGGCGAGAAACATATTTATAGACATAAAGTTCGAGCCGCCAGCGCGCGTCGTGCTCGACCGCGGACGGTTATTGCTGAATGGAGTGGAGCTGATAATCAGACCTGATTATCTGCTGCTGGTGAACAATCGCGGGCTATTCCGCGAGAATACGGCGGTAAATGTACCCGTCACGTTCAATCTCGGCGTCGATGGACGTGACGTGCCGTCGGCCGTGCGTTGCCCTGCGATACCTCGGTACGGCGTAAACCGTGAGGAAGCGCTGGCTTGGGCTCGTGAGAACGTCGGTCTGAGCGGCGACGACCTGCTCAGCGATGGGCCGTCTTAATTACAACTAAGGTTGCTCGTGCGGTGGTGCCGGGTTGCGCACATCGGCGATGAACCCGGACACGGGAGGCCAGGAGTGACGCCATGCAAAGGCCCAGAACAGCCCGAACAGCAAGGCGAGATAGGCCACGGTCGCGGCAGTAGTGGGCGCTCCCCAGTGCTCGAGCAATCTCGCGGCGGGGCGAGCCAAGAACGCGCCAGCCACCAGCACCACGCTCCCGACCAGTGACCCTCGGACGGAGGCAGCCCGCAGCACCGGCCAGAAGAGCCCGAGTTGACGGTGCACCTGACCAAAGATCAGCACCTGCGTGACTACGGCGCTCACAGTCCAGTAGAGCGCGACGGAGACGACTGTGAACGAGAAGGGAGCAGCGAGAATCACGAGCAGCCCGAGGGACGCGGTGTGCGCCCACACCGACCAGGCAGCGTGCCGCTCGAAGCCCGTCGCCTGGAGCGCATACCAAAAGGGGACATTGAGCAGCGTGATCAGGTTCCAGATTGCAAGAACCTGCGTGGTCGTCGGGGCGCCTTGACCAAGGGTCGGGAACAACAGCGGGATGGCAAGGCCTGCTGTACCGATCAGCAAGCCCAGGCTCGACCCGCCGACGATCGCCACGAGAATGAGGGTCAGTTGCATGAGACGGACCATCTCCGCTCGATCCCGGGCTTGGCTGAGAGACGCGAGCGACGGATACAGCACGGTCAGGCCCGCGGTGATGAGGTCGCGAGCTACTCGGGTCACCCGCATAGCCACATCCCACACGGCGACACCGGGCAGCCCGAGCATGAATGCCACGATCACCCTCGCGAGTGGCTCTCGGACCAACGATCCGATGGCAATGCTGTAGAAGTGCCAACCGCGGCGCGCCGTGCGTGCTGTTTGTCTCACCCATTCGCCACGAGACAACGCGGTCTCCGCCGCCGCCCACTGTGGATGATGACGATGCAGCCGCCTGCGGAGCAGGGCCAACCCGACCGCGTTCGCAACGAACGTTCCCGCGCTGAGACCTTCGATCGGCACGCCGGTCAGGGCCCCGCCCAACGCCCCAGCCACCATCAGTATGGGCGTGAGCGCTCGGACACCGTGGGTGAATGCCGCATCTTGGAGGCCCGACAGCACCGCATCATCGAGCTGCAGGATGAGCTGCAAGGCGGACGCAGCCATGAGGACAAGCAGCGCACCGACGAGGGCAGGGGCTGGGTACACACCCTTTACGGCGTCCGATATGGCTGGGCTGCTAAGGAGCAAGACGACGAATCCGGCGGCAAGAAGTAGGAGATAGAGTCCCTGGGCGCACGAGTGATCGGCCCGCCGCTCCCGCAGTGTGGAATGGTCCGTTCTCGGGTTGACCTCTCTTCTGAGAAGCTGACTGAACCCGATGTCTGCAACGGCGATGACGGTCGAGAGCGCCGAGATCAGGCCCCAGAGACCGACGACCTCGACGCCGTAGCGGCGCAGCAGAAGGGGGTAGAGCGCGAGATACCCGAGGCTAGGTACCGCAAGGCGCAGGGGACCCAGCAAGACCGACTTGCCGATGTCCCTGCGCATGCGCGAAGGCCCATAGTCCGGGGGATCCATCGACACGCGTGAGCGCTCTCAGGTTTTCAGGCAGTGGATGATCGCTCGGCCCCGTTCGCTCATATCCACCAGCCGGGTGGTCGTGAACCCAACACTGTGCAGTCGCTCGCACTCCTCTCCATACGTGCCGTGCCCTTCGTACACGACTTCCGAAAAGCGTCCGAGGAATGCAGCCAGCCGCTCCTTGTCGTTCACCCAGTTCATGACGTTCAGCGCGAAAACGATGTCCGGACGAAACGCCTCCAGCTCCGGTTCCCATGCCTCCGGCTCGTCGAGGTCCTGATGCTTGAACTCCGGGGATACGCCGAAGGCCTGCGCTACCTGCCGAGCGCCATCCAATATCTGTTGATCGATGTCCACAGCCAGCGCCGCAGCGGCTCCCTCCTCTGCCAGCAGATGAGACGACAGCAATCCGAGGTTGCAGCCGAGCTCCAGGACCCTCTTGCCACGGTAGTCGGTGACGCTCCGCAACACCTCCCACCGGGGTTTCCACGGTCGCTCACCGGGGAACGTATAACCATCGATCTCCAAGGAGTAGTACGCCAAGAAGTGACCAGGAGCGCTGGCAGCCGACTCTTGTGCCGTGATCCACGCCCGTCGCAAGAGGTCGAGGTGGCGTCCTGCGCCGGGTGGGAGGGTCGGCATAGGGACCGACCGCCGACGACTGAGCGCCCGCCGGGCCCGGGAGGCCGGGCCCTGCGACAGCTGCTGCTTGGCCAGGTACTTCAGGATGGTCCTCAGGGACGCGTACAGAGGAGTCGATCCGACGCGCACCCCGAGAATCTGTCGGAGTAGCGCCTTGACCGGCCTTTCGCGGCTGGCTTGGTCGAAGTCGATCAGCGATACCGCACCCGATGCTGAGATGATGATATTGCCCGGTACAAGATCATTATGGCTGATTCCGCGCAGAGATAGCCTCACCAGGAGGACCATGAGTCGGCCGGTCGTGAGAAGGCTGCGTCCAAACGTCAGCCGTGCCTTCTCCAACGTGATGCCTGGCACGTGGCGGATGACAAGGCACTCACAGCAACCTGTCTGCTTGAAGTCGATTGCCTCAGGGACGCCAGGAATCCCGGCGGCGGTGGAGAGGGTGGCGAACTCGCCGGATGGCTCCAGAGCGCGCACGTGGCCGGCGGGTGGCCTCTCCCCGGATAGCAGCACCTTATAGAGGAGCGAGCCGACCTGATACACCCGTCGGGCAGGGTCGATGTGACTGGATGCCACGAGGTTCGCGGCCGGTATGCCTAGGCTGTACAAGCAGGTCGTCCACGCCGCGTCGGGGGCGGAGCGAGGGTCAAGGTCGGACATCTAACGCATCGCGGGGGATTCAGGCTTGCTCATACCGGCAGCATATCGTCAGCCACCGAGCGGAAACCGCCCATGTCCCCTCCCCGACGTGTCCTCATAGCCCACAGTGGTGGCGATCTCTACGGGTCCGACCTCGTGTGCCTCCGAGTGGCGATCGGAGCGAGGGAGGCCGGCTGGGACGTCGACGTCATGATCCCCCGGCATGGGGCGCTCAGCGAGGCCCTGGAGGCCGCCGGGATCCGGTCCCACATCCTGGACCCGATCGTGCTACGACGCTCCGAGCTGAGGGGAGCGAGAGCGGCCCTGGTCCCCGCTCGCTGGGGAAAGCAGCTCGCCGCGCTTCGACAGTTCAGCGGGCGCCGGCGGTCGGACCTCGTCCATTCGAACACGTCCATGGTCCTGGGAGGCCTGTGGCTGGCCCGGCGCTGGCATGTCCCGCATCTCTCGCACGTCCACGAGATCTTCTGGCAACACCGCGCAGTGGTCGGCGGTGTCGAACGACTCCTGGTCCGATCAGATGCGATCATCTGTGCGTCCAAGGCTGTGCGAGAACAATTCCGGTCGCCTGCGTGCAGGCGTCGCTGTCGGGTCGCCCACTCCGGCGTCGAGGTGCCCGACGTGCTTGTTGCGACAACCCCATTGATGCGTGCTGTCCCCCGCGTGGTGTGCGTCGGCCGGCTCAGCGACCTGAAGGGCCAAGACCTGCTGATCGACGCCGTGCATCGCTGCGCCGCGAACGGTCAGCCGATGGATCTCCACCTCGTCGGCGACGTCTACGCTGCAGAGGATCAGCACAAGCGGCGTCTGCAGGCTCAGGTTCGTCGGCTGGGTCTCCAGGATGTCGTGCACTTCGAGGGAGAGCGTCGCGACGTCCTGCGGTTCGTCGCTGACAGTGACGTTCTCGTGCTTCCCTCCCGCCGTCCGGAGGCCTTCGGCATGGCCCTGGTGGAGGCGATGGCCCTGGCCCGGCCCGTGATCGCGAGCGCAGCGGGTGGCCCCCTCGAGATCGTGACTCATGGCCGCGACGGGCTGCTCGTGGCTCCTGGCTCGATCCGTGAACTGGCCGACGCGCTGAGACAGCTCGTCGACGAGCCCGAGCGTGCTCGAGCAATGGGGGAGCAAGCCCGTCGGCGCGCACGCAGCTTCACCGTGGCCGCGATGGTGGATGCGGTGCTGGCGGTCTACGACGAGGTGGCCGATGGCCGTGGTCGGGGTGGCCGCGAGGGCGGGGGCGTGCGATGCGTATAGCACTGGTCGGGACCCGCGGCGTGCCCGCCCGGTACGGTGGCTTCGAGACGGCCGCAGAGGAAGTGGGTGCCCGCCTGGCCGCCAGGGGCCACGTAGTCCGGGTCTACTGCCGCAATCCCGGGCAGACGACATGCCGGTACCGGGGCATGCACCTTGTGAACCTGCCTGCAGTGCGGCTGAAGGTCCTGGAGACGCTCAGCCACACGGCCCTGAGCGTTGCCCACGTCTGCCTGCATGGAGCGGACGTCGCCATCGTGTTCAATGCTGCGAACGCTCTCTTCTTGCCGCTGCTGGCCGCCCGCCGCGTGCCCGTCGCCGTGCACGTCGACGGTCTCGAGTGGAAGCGGGGCAAGTGGGGACCCACAGGCCGGCGCTACTACCTCGCCAGCGAACGACTCGCGGCGCGCTGGGCTGACCGTCTCATTGTGGACGCCCAAGCGATCGGGGACTACTACCAACGCCGATATGGGCGTTCAGGGTCCTACCTGCCGTACGGCGCTCCGATCACGTGCGCCGATGCCCAGGAGCGGCTGGCGCAGCTGGCCCTCAGCCCTCGGACCTATCACCTGGTCGTGGCGCGCCTGGAGCCTGAGAACCACGTGGACGTCATCGTGGCGGCCCACCGTCGGTCCAGCGCCCTCCTGCCCCTGGTGGTGGTGGGTGGCGCGCGCTACGGTGAACGGTACGTCCGACGCCTCAACGAGATCGCCGCTCAAGACGAGCGGATCCGGTTGGTGGGTGGCATCTGGGACCAACAGCTGCTGGATGAGCTGTACGTCAATGCGGCCACCTACATCCACGGGCATTCGGTTGGTGGTACCAACCCCTCGCTGCTGCGTGCCATGGGGGCCGCCACGCCGGTCCTTGCGCTCGACGTCGCATTCAACCGCGAGGTACTCGGCGACACCGGCGCCTACTTCCAGGACGCCGCCACGCTCGCCGCGCTGATTGAAAAGGCAGAAGTCCATCCCGCCCGTGCGGCGGCTCGCGGCCGGTCGGGTCAGGACCGCGCGAGAAGTCTGTACGACTGGGATGCGGTGGCGGCCGGCTACGAGCGGCTCTGTCTCGACCTCGCCCAGCGGCCATCGAGGAGAACTCCACCGTGAGATCTCACGGTATCCCGACGGGTCACACCGGGGCATGCGCCGGTCATAGCCGCTTGAGCGCTCGGGCGAGGGGCGCCATGATCGGGAGCACTGCCCGTGGTACATAGCGGCGGGAAACCCGCTTCGCCTCTTCTGCGGCCTGCTCTGAGCGACTCGCGTTCGAGGCGTGCACGCGGAAGTCCGCTACCGTCACCTCGCTGACACAGGGCCGTTCGGACGCCAACGCCCGTATGGCGAAGTCGAAGTCTGCCGCGTACCGGTACCGCTCGTCGAAGCCGCCGAGCTGCCAGAAGAACGATCGCTGAACCAGCGTCGCCGGGTGCGGATAAGGCAGGTACCCGCAGGCAGCCGTCAGGAACGGACCGAGGCGCCGTGGGGGCCGGTACATCCTGATCGGTTCCAGTCGCACATCGGTCA
>JBBDQS010000112.1 GCA_040905805.1 Egibacteraceae bacterium
CCTGCGGGCCAAGGTCCGCAGGCGGGTGCGTGCTGACGTCCGCCACTGGGGAGTTCTAAATGTCCGTTGACAGCCCCGGAAGTCGGGGCAGACCCTCCCTTGAGGTTGTGTGGCCGGCAGCGTGTCCGGAGACGTCGGTCCCCCTCGATGCGGACGTCGACCAGTTGACCCGAGTGGCCGTGCCCACGCTGCTCACCGACGGCGGACGCAGCCGTCCATGGGCCGCAGCCGGCGGGCGTCAGCCCCGCCACAAGCGTTGGTTATTGCGCCAATACTGCCGCTACCCCTCTAGGTGCCGGGCTCGATGAAGGTGTGGATGAAGGTGCCCTCGGCGGT
The DNA here is from genome assembly GCA_040905805.1 of Egibacteraceae bacterium. Taxonomy (NCBI): domain Bacteria; kingdom Bacillati; phylum Actinomycetota; class Nitriliruptoria; order Egibacterales; family Egibacteraceae; species Egibacteraceae bacterium. The sequence goes on from JBBDQS010000112.1 coordinate 337, forward strand.
GTTGTCGGACGTGAAGTAGTCCCCGACGACGTTGTGGACGGTCGAACCATCGGTGAACGCCCAGGTCATGGTGGTGCCAGCCGGAACCTGCACGACCGGCGGCGCGAAGGCGCTGTCGTGCATCTCGACGCGATCCACCCCGAGAGCGGGCTCGGCGTCCTCGGCAACGCCCGAGGACTGGCAACCGACCACCGCGGTTGCGGAGAGCACAAGGACAATGAGACGGGCGACGCACACGGCGAGCCTCCGGGATCGATGTGTTGGAGTCGGTTGACCATAGGAAGCCTCGGGCCGGCTGCCATCCGCCGGTGGGAGACTGTTGGCTACACCCCTGGGCGTAGCCCCTGACGCTCCCTGCGCGTCACGCCCGGCGCGCCCGCTTCGAGGAGGGCGACCGGCAGGGTCGCGCACAGCGCCGAGAGCGGCACCGAGGACGCGCCCGCGTGGCGCTCGCCGGTCAGAAGGCTCGACCAGGTCGTGCCGGCGAGCTCGTCGGGCAGCTCGAGCGCCGTGTCCGCCCACAGGGCGCCGACGGGTGGCGCGCCGGTGCCCGCCATGACGCTGCCGGGCAGGCGCGGCACCACCACCAGCAGCGCGTCGCCGTCGGTGCCGACCCTGGCGTAGGCGACCGCGTGGTCGGCCCACCGCCCCGTGACCGCCACGGGCACGTAGGCGCCCTGCTCCCCCACCGCCCCCGGGTGCTCGCGGCGCGCCCGCAGTGCGCGGACCAGGACCCACAGCTTCACCCGCCCGTCACGCCACGCGCGCAGCAGCTCACCGGGGTCGCCGCCCGCGTCCAGCTCCAACAGGAGCCGCCGTCGCGCGGCGAAGTCGACCGGGCGGCGGTTGTCCGGGTCGACGAGGCTGTCGTCCCAGAGCTCGGTGCCCTGATAGGTGTCGGGCACGCCGGGCGCGGTGGCGCGCAGCAGAACCTGTGCGAGGCCCGACACCATCGCGATGCCGGCGGCCTGGTCGGCGACCTCGGCGAGCTCGGGGGCGTGCTCGGCGTCCAGGACGCCGGCGACGAAGGCCCGCACGCCGTCCTCGAACGGCACGTCGGGGTCGGTCCAGGTCGTGCGCCGCTTCGCCTCCCGCGCGGCCTTGATCGTGTAGTCCTGCAGGCGGGTGACCAGCTCGCGGCCGGGTAGTGCGCCCCGACCCAGGGGCCAGACCCCGACGGCGGTCTGATACACGAGGTAGGCGGTCTGTGGGTCGGGTGCCGGTCCGCCAGCGGTGTCGACCACCAGGTCGGCGTGGCGCTCCCGCCACCGGTGGACGGCCGCCGCCCACTGGTCGACCATCTCCGACAGGGCCGCGATGCGCAGACGCACGTCCTCGCCGCGCTTGGTGTCGTGGGTGGCGGTGGTGAGCATTCCGGTGGGATGGCGACGAGCCCGCTCGGCGTTGGCCGCGTGGAAGCCCGCGGCGCTCACGCCAAGGTGGCTCGGATCGCCGCCCACCTCGTTGACGGCGGTGAGGCGCAGGTAGCGGTAGAAGACCGTGTCCTCGACGCCCTTGGCCATGACCGCGCCGGCCAGCTGGGGGAAGCGCCCGAGTACCTCGAGGTGCTCGGGGCTCGTGCCGGCGCGTCCGGTCAGCACCTCGGCGAGGAAGTCGTAGAGGAACAGGGGCGCGCCCGCCCCGGCGCGCGCTCGCGCCCGCCCGACCGCGGCCCGGACGCGCGAGACGTCGGCGTCGGTGGCTGCTCCCGTCTCCGGATCGACGTAGGCCCGGTAGACGTCCAGCGCGACCAGCACGTCGGCCAGCACCTGCCGGCACTGCTCGTCGTCGACGTCGCGCACCTCTGGGTGGAGCTGGGTGACGCGCAGGAGGGCCCGCGCGAGACGACGCAGGTCCGCGCGCAGGTCGGTCTCGAGCTGTTCGCGCTTCGCGGCGACCGACTGCGCGGCGTAGGAGGCGGTGTCGGCACCGAAAGCCGCGTCGAGCTCGTCCAGGGCAGGCGCCGCCCCGGCATCCACGAAGAGGCCCAGGGCGAGGTTGGCGAACTCGTATCCGGTCGTGCCGGCCACCGGCCACGCGGGCAGGGGCTCGTCGGCCTCGAGGATCTTCTCGACGACCAACCACGCCCCGTCGGTGCGCTCGGACAGGCGGGCGAGGTACCGGGCGGGGTCGCGCAGGCCGTCGGGATGGTCCACACGCAGGCCGTCGACGATCCCGGCTTGGACCAGGGCCACCACGGCCCCGTGGGTCGCGTCGAACACGGCGGGGTCCTCCACGCGCACCGCGGCCAACTCGTCGATGGCGAAGAATCGCCGGTAGTTGATGAGGCGCCCGCCGGCGCGCCAGTGGACGAGCCGGTAGTGCTGGGCTTCGAGCAGGGCGTGCAGGCGCGACCACGTCGATGGCTGACCGGGCGTGCCGCCAAGGTGGTCGCCGTTGCCGGCCCGCTCGAGCGCCTGCTCCGACTCGGGTGACAGCGGCAGATCGTGCTCGTGGTAGCGCAGGCGCCAGCGTCCCGCCTGCGCTGCCACGTGCAGCTCGCCGGCGTGCAGCACCCTGCCGTACTGGTCCCCGAGGATCGGCAGGACGACCTTGCCGGCCGCGTCCGGCGGCATGGGCGTGGTCCAGTCGACGTCGAACATCCGGCCCATCGGCCCGGCCGGCCCCTCGGCGAGCAGCGTCTCCCAGAGCGGGTTGTCCGGACCGGTTCCGACGTGGTTCGGCACGATGTCGACCACCAGCCCCAGACCGGCGGCTCGGGCCCTGGCCGACAGGGCCCGCAGCCCGTCCTCGCCCCCCAGCACGCGGGCGACCCGACCGGGGTCCGCGACGTCGTACCCGTGGGTGCTGCCAGGGCGAGCCGTCAGGATCGGCGACAGGTACAGATGGGAGATGCCCAGGGCCGCGAGGTAGTCGACCAGGTCGCCGGCGGCAGCGAAGTCCAGGTCGGCACCGAGCTGCAGGCGGTAGGTGGCGCAGGGCGCCACCTCACTCCTCACGGGCGTCGTCGAGGCGCCGCAGCAGCGTCACCGACCGGGAGGCGAGGCGCAGCTTGTCCCGGGCGGAACGCTCGGCCTGGCCCTCCCGCAGGTCGGGCTCGGCGGTGTTGAAGACGACGCTCCAGCGCTTGCCGTAGGCCTGCGTGGGCACCACGAAGTCCAGGAAGTCCTCGCTGGCGTTGAGCAGGACCAGGAAGCTGTCGTCGGTGACCCGTCGCCCGCGCTCGTCACGGGTGGGGATGGCCTGGCCGTTGAGGAAGAACATCAGCGCCTGCAGCTCGCCCTCGGACCAGTCCTCGACGCTCATCTCCGAACCGTCGGGCTGCAGCCAGTCGAGGTCGCTGATGCCGCCGCGCCCGGGGCTCGCCCCATGGCTCGCGCCATGGCTCGCCCCATGGCTCGTGCCATGTGGCTCTCCACGGAAGAACTGCTGGCGACGGAACACCGGGTGGCGGGCGCGCAGGCCGATCAGGAACCGGGCGAACCCGTGGAGGCGCCGCTGCTGGTCGTTCCAGTCCCAGTCGTACCAGGTGAGCTCGTTGTCCTGGCAGTAGGTGTTGTTGTTGCCCTGCTGGCTGCGGCCGAACTCGTCGCCGCCGAGCAGCATGGGCACCCCCTGCGACAGGAACAGCGTGGCCAGGAAGTTGCGCTGCTGGCAGTCGCGAAGCGCGAGCACGTTCGGGTCGTCGGTCGCGCCCTCGACCCCGCAGTTCCAAGAGCGGTTGTGGTCCTCTCCGCTCGAGTTGTCGTCGAGGTTGGCCTCGTTGTGCTTCTCGTTGTAGCTCACCAGGTCGC
>JBBDQS010000113.1 GCA_040905805.1 Egibacteraceae bacterium
ACCGACACCGACACCGACACCGACACCGACACCGACACCGACACCGACACCGATGGCGGGGACGCGCCGGGCGACCCGGAGGAGGTGGTGCTGCTCGCGGCGTCGGACCTGGGTGAGGACTGGGTGGCGGACCCGACGCTGGAGGGCGTGGTCACCCGGCCCGTGGTGCCCTTCCTGTGCGACGAGCCCAGCCCGGAGCCGCCCACGCGCGTCGAAGGTGCGGCCTACCGCGCCGGCGACGCGCGGGTCACCCATAGCGTGCGCACCTACCCCGGCGACGGAGCCGCTGCGCTGATGGCCGGCCTCGACGAGCAGTTCCAGTGCATGGCAGCCCTCCCGGGCTCCGTCGACGTGACCTGGGAGGCGGTCGCCCTGGGCGACGAGGCGCAGATCGTCACCTACACCCGCCGGCAGCCCGACGGCGAACTGGAGCACGTCGTGGGCCTGGTGCGGCGCGGCGACACGGTGGCCCAGATCGCGCACATCGACACGCAGATCAGCGACGACCGCCTCGTCGCTCAGTTCCTGGAACTGGCCGACGGGAAGCTGGCGGAGCAGACCGCGGGCTGAGGAGGACGGGAATCCCCATGAGCGGCGACGAGACCATCACCTTCGACCTCCGCAGCGGGCAGGTCGTGCAGCCCGGCGGCGAGGGCGGCGACCTCACCGACGAGCTGCTGGCCACCGACTACTGGACCGACCAGATGCTGGAGGGTGCCGGCATCCCGATCGTGGACGTGCCCTTCGTCTCGATCGGGGGCGGGATCGGGTCGTTCGTGCTCGTGGACTACCTGCGCATCGCCGGCGTGCCCGCCGACCAGATCAAGGTGCTGACCCAGGCCGACAAGCCCTACGAGACCTACGCGTTCCTCTGCAACAACTCGCAGATCCCCGACGACGAACGCCTCCGGTCGGACTCCAGCGCCTGCCCGGACAACATCTGGGGCTTCCCCGCCTACGCCCCCCGCGAGGCCTGGGCCGACAAGTCGCTGAAGCCGCTGCTGAACGTGTTGACCGAGCCGGTCATCGCCGACTACTACACGCCCAAGGCCGGGCACGTGTTCGCGTCCATGGACCGCGAGGCCGAGCGCATCGACTGGCCGCAGTACCTGGAGAAGGGCCAGGTGCGGGTGGTGCGCCGGCGTGTGGGCGGCGGCTACTTCTCGATCCTGACCCCGGCGCAGGGCACCAGCCGCACCAAGCGCATCGCGTTCCGGTCGCGCTACGTGCACATCGGGGTGGGCTACCCCGCGCTGCGCTACCTGCCCGACCTGCAGAAGTACCGGGAGCAGTACAAGGACTACATCCGGGTGGTCAACGCCTACGAGCCCCACGAGCACGTCTACGAGAGCCTGAACCGCAAACAGGGCACGGTGCTCGTGCGCGGCGCGGGCATCGTGGCCTCCCGCATCCTCCAGCGCCTGATCGACGACCGGGACGCCCGCGGCTCCCAGACGCTGATCCTGCACCTGTTCCGCACCTACCGCGACAAGCCCTACGGCGACCGCAAGTGGGGTCTCGGCAAGCGCGCGGCGAAGGCGGGCTGGGCCTACCAGGGCTTCAACGTCACCAAGGCCTCCTGGGGCGGCCAGCACCGCAAGAAGCTGCTGAAGCTGGAGGGCGACGAGCGCAAGGAGTTCATCAGCTACCTCGGCGGCGGGGCGCACACCCCCCACCGCAAGGACTGGAAGGAGCAGCTCGCGCGCGGCAGGGAGGAGGGCTTCTACCGCCAGCACATCGGCGAGGTCGAGGACGTGTACCCGAGCGACGACGGCGAGGCCGTCATCTCCAAGGTGCGCGGGTCCGACGGCACGCTCACCGAGATCTCGGCCAGCTTCATCATCGACTGCACCGGCCTCGAGGGCAGCCCCCGCGACCACCGCCTGCTCGCCGACCTGCTCGACCACGGCGGCGCGTCGCCCAACCCGCTCGGGCGCCTCGACTGCGACCCCAGCTTCGAGGTGCGCGGGACATCCTCGCTGCCGGGCAAGCTGTACGCCTCGGGCGCCGCGACGGCCGGCTCCTACTACGGCGGGGTGGACTCGTTCCTCGGGCTGCAGTACGTGGCGCAGCGCATCTACGAGGACCTCGCCAAAGATGGGTTCTGCAAGCGGATCGGACCGTGGCGCTCCGTCCGCCACTGGGTCAAGTGGGCGAGGGGGACCAAGCTGTGACACCCACGATCGGCGGGCGCATCCAGACCCGCATCTTCCTGATCGCGATCATCGGCTCCATCTGGACGGTGATCATCGGCCCGGTCCTGCCCGCGGTGCGCCACCTCCCGCTGGGCGAGGTCTACCGGTCGGCCTTCGAGGTGCTCGCCGTCGTGCTCGTCGCGGGCCTGGTGTGGGAGTTCGTCTATCACGGGCTGCAGCAGTTCCGCTGGGAGAAGGACTGGCCGACGCTGTTCGGGCTGCTGAACGGCGTCAACGAGGGGGTGCTGGCGTGGTTCCTGGTCGTGCCGCTCGGGCTGGTCCCGGGGGTGCCGACCTCGACGTTCGTCGTGCACTTCGCGACCACGTGGCTGGTCACCTGGCTGTGGGCCAACGGGCCCATGCGCGTGTTGTTGATCAGGTGGCGCTTCACTGGCGGGCGCATCGTCTAGCAGGCCCCGGGCGACCGGAAGGGACGAGGAGAACACGATGAGACAGATCGCGGACTACCAGGTGACCAGCGAGCTCGGCAGCGGCCAGGGCGGGCAGACCTTCCTGTGCGCGCCCCCCGCTCGGGTGCCCGGGGCGCCGGCGCAGGTCGCCGTCACGCTCCTCGACCAGCCGGTCGGCTCGGGCGAGCTGGCGGCGGTCGCGGAGGAGCTCCAGCGCTACGCCGCGCTCGGGCACCCCCACCTGCTCGACCTGTACGACGTCGGGCGCTGGAACCACCGCCTGTACATGGCCGAGGAGTACTGCCCGCTCGGGTCGCTCGAGGACGCGGCCGGCCGGCTGGACGAGCGCACCGTCGCCCGCGCGGTGGCCGCCGCCGCGCGCGGCGCCCACGCCCTGCACGACGCCGGCACCGCCCACCGCAACATCAAGCCGTCCAGCATCCTGCTCCAACCCGACGGCGGCAAGCTCTCCGAGCCGGGGGTGCTGCACCTGGTCTCGCCCGGCCAGACGGTCACGGGGTCCCGTGCCGCCGCGGCGATCGAGTTCATGGAGCCCGGCGTGGTCCGCGGCGAGCGCGCCAGCCGCGCCTCCGACATCTGGTCGCTCGGCGCGTCGCTGCACGAGGCCCTGATCGGCAAGTCGGTCTACGGGATGCTGCCGAGCGGCGGCCTGCTGGCCCTGCTGCGCCACGTGCTCGGCAACGCCGCGGGCGTCCACCCCGACGTCGGTGACCCGTGGCGCGCGGTCATCGAGCGGTGCGTCACCCTGGACCGCGGGGACCGCTACGCAACCGCCCTGGAGCTCGCCGACGAGATCGACCGTGTGGAAGGGCTGGTGAGCGCGTGATGGAGGACCACACGACAGACCCGGGAGACGACCAGGGGAGCGGCCACATGCGAACCAAGGTGCAGGCGGGCGCAGGGCTGGTCGCCCGGGCCGGTGACGGGCTGCTCGTCGCGCCCGGCGAGGTGTCGATGGACAGCTTGCAGCCGCTGCTGACCACGCTCGACGAGGTCTGCGGCACGGAGGCGGGCGCCGGGCGCAACCTCGTCCGCCGGGTCGTGGGCCACCTGGTCACGGCGGACCCGGAGGCCGTGCCCGACTTCGCCGTCCTCGCCCCGACCGGCGAGGGCTGGGCGGTGCTGCTGCACGGCGCCGTCGAGCTGGTGATCGTGCGCGCCGCCGGCGAGGAGCGCCTCGACGGCCGGGCGGCGGCCACCTGGGTCGACCGCCTGCTGCCCGCCGACGTCACCGGGTTCGCGGCCGGCGCGCCGGGGGTCACCGCCGGCGAGCCACCCGGGCCCTTCGACCTGCGGGCGGGGATCGTGCCCGGCGCCGGGGCGGTCATGGCGGCGGGGGCAGCGACCGGGGCGCCCCCGGCCGCCCACCGGCCCGTGGCCCCGGCGGGGGCCGCCGCCCCCCCCC
>JBBDQS010000114.1:0-61309 GCA_040905805.1 Egibacteraceae bacterium
GCACGCCGGGATCTGCACGGGGGGCCGTCGGCAACGACGGTCCCTACCGTAATAGACCAGCAGGGAGGCCCGCGGATCGGCGTCGAGGTTGCGGGCGTGCTCGGCCATGGTGCTCATGAGGATGAGGGGTGCGCCGGCGTCGGACGGATCGCGGCCCGCAGCACTTCAGGGTGCTGCACGGCGGTGGAAGCCAAGGTGGTGCGGACGCCCGGCGGCGCCGCGGCGAACAGCGCCAGCATCGTCGCGGCCAGGGCACCGACCGAACGCTCGCCCGACAGGAAGCCGCGCCAGCGGTAGGGCGGCAGGTCGAAGAACGCGCCGAAGAACGCCCGGGTGTCCTCGGGACCGAACCGCAGGAGCGATTCGAGCCCCAGGGTGTGCAGGGCGCGCTGGCGCAGCAGGTCCGGAGGCCACACGGCGCGCCAGCCCGCGGCCGCCACACCCGCCGGGGTCGCACCAGGGTCGTCGAGTGCGCCCGCCAGGGCCCGTCCGAGATGCGGGGCTCGCGCCAGCGCCGCGCCCACCTGGTAGCCGGTTGCCGGGTGGACCATCCCGGCGGCAGCGCCGAACCCGACCACGCGCTGTCCCGGGGAGGGGAGCGGACCGCCCATGGGGATGTGGACCCGCTCGACGGCCACGCGCTCCTCGACCCGGACACCGAGGGTGTCCAGGCGCAGGCGCAGCCGTGCCTGCAGCCACCCCGGCTCCCGCGCCGGCCTGCTGGCCAGCACGGTCTCCTCGAGGAGGTGGCAGCCCCCGCCCATGGGCATCGCATAGAGGAAGGTCGGCGGTCCGGGCGCGGCGGCGCCGCCGGACGGGTCGCGGTAGTCCATGAGCATCATCGTCCCCGGCGCGACCGGCGGGGAGGAGCACCGCGCCACGATGCCGAAGGCGGTCTGCGCCGCCGGTGGGCGACCCCGCCCAGCGGCGAGGAGGGCGGGGCGATGTCCGCTCGCGTCGATGGCGAGGCGGCACCGCAGTCGCTCGCCGGACGCGGTGCGCACCGCCGTACCCGCGGGGCCGTGCTCGGCGTCGACCGCCCGGCCGGTCACGCGGCGCCCACCCGCCCGCTCCAAGCGGGCCTCCAGCGCCGCCCGCAGGTGGCGGTTGTCGAGTCGACCGTAGGCACGCTCCAGGCGGTGCGCCGGCGTCTGCCCGAGACGGACGGCGACAGTGGCCCAGCGCTCGGCCACGATGTCGTCCAGCCCCAGCCCCGCCAGCTCGTCGACCCAGACACCGAACGTCTGCGGCCAGGGGGCGTCGTGGTCCTGGGCGAGAACCGTGACGTCCAGCCCCTGCTCGGCGCAGGCCGCCGCCGCCGCCAAGCCTGCTGGTCCGTTGCCGACCACGACGAGGTCCCCGCGTGTCCCCATCAGGTGGCGGGTGGCACGGCCCGGACGAACGCCTGGGTGCCGTGGCAGCGCAGCGCCCAGGTGCAGCGGCTCCGGATCTCGCTCATGGACGCCAGGGTATCCACTGGGCCCGGAGCCGAGGCGGGGCCGAGTGGCCCGCCCGGTCGTGACCCCTACACTTGCCCGATGGCTCCCGAGGCTGGCGTGACCGAGGGCGAGGACCTGCACCGGCGCAGTCCCAAGGCGCAGCGCGCGCCGGCCATCCGGGCGCGTCTGCGCGAGGCGTACGACGGCGGGATCGTCGAGCTGGACTGGACCACCCCGTTCGAGCTGCTGGTCGCCACCATCCTGTCGGCGCAGTCCACCGACAAGAAGGTCAACGAGATCACCGCGACCCTCTTCGCGACCTACCCCGGACCCGAGGCGTACCTCGCCGCACCCGAGGAGGAGCTCCAGCAGGCGATCTACCAGACCGGGTTCTACCGGCAGAAGACCCGCAGCCTGCGCGGCATGTGCCAGGCGCTCCTGGAACGCCACGACGGTGAGGTCCCCCGCACGATGGCCGAGCTGATCGCCCTGCCCGGTGTGGCGCGCAAGACGGCGAACGTGGTGCTCGGCGCCGTCGACCCGGACGCCCACGCGGCCGACCCCGACGCGGGCATCGCCGTGGACACGCACGTCAAGCGGCTGTCCCGGCGATTGCGGTTCACCCGCCACACCGACCCTGCCCGCATCGAGCGCGACCTCATGCGCCTGCTGCCCAAAGCAGACTGGCCGCACGCCAGCCTGTCCATCATCCTCCACGGGCGGCGGGTGTGCGACGCGCGCAGACCGCGGTGCGCCGACTGCGTGGTGGAGGACCTGTGCCCGTCCTCACAGCTCGCCGGGTGCCGCGACCTCGCCGGGCAGGCGGTCGGCATGGGCGGCTCGTGACCCGCCGGGGCCACCAGTCCCAGCTCCTTGCCACCCGACAGCCCGCTAGCGCCGCTGGCGGCGCCGCGCGATGACGCGCTCGGTGGCGCCCATGGCCACGGCCAGGACGGCGAGGATGCCCGCCGCGATCCGGCGGCCTCCCATCGGTGGATCGGGGTGTCGGCGGCCGGCTTCGATCACCGCCAGCGAATCCGCGTGCACGACCGTGACCTCCCGCGATCCCGGATCCACACGGCGGAACACACCGACGACCTCGATCCGGTCACCGCGGACGTGCGGCCCCCCGACGGTGGTGATCTCAGCGGCCAGTCCGGGTGGGAGGCGCACACCGACGCCCGTGTTGGCGCCCTGGTACCGGCGGTGACCGGGCAGCGGTCCGAGCGGCCCCGCGTACACGTCGTCGTTGACCTGCACCCACGTGCCGTCCCGGCGCGGCAGCAGCCCCCCGATCGCCTCCCCCTGGTAGCGCACGATGCGCCGGTCGTAGTGCTCCGGGCAGTTGAGCAGCTCGGTGGAGGACACGTCCACGGGCTCCCCCCGCGGGACGATGGTCGCCGGGGGGCGCTCGCGGGCTTCGTCCGGTGTCGGCTCGGGGCAGTCCAGGGGCACGCGCGGGTCACCGGCGGCCGCCCCGTCCTCCACGGGCGGGTGACCCCGCGAGGGGGGGTGGCGCAACCCCTCGGCCAGCGCGACGAGCCCGGCCAGCAACGCCAGCGCGACTGCGGTGCCGGCCAGCACGCGCCGCCGGCGGACGGGTTCGCGGTGGTCGCGGCTCATGTGCGCGCCCGGAACATCGAGAGCAGGTAGCCGCCCAGCGCGAAGACCGCGAGGAACTCCAGGCGGCCGACCAGCATCTGCGCGATGTAGACGACCTTGAGGGGCCACTCCAGCGCGGGTCGCACGATGCCGACGGACAACCCGCCGGTGGCGGCCGCCGCCGTGCTCTCGAACAGGCTGAGGGTGAGCTCGTAGCCGTAGAACAGCCCGAGGATCCCCCCGCCCAGGTAGAGCATCAGGTAGAGCAGCAGGATCGTGGCGGCCCCGCGCACGAGGTCGTCGCGCAGGATCCGGCGCGTGGTCGAGTGGAAGCTCTCGACCACCACGGCGTTCTCGGGCAGGAGCACCTTGCGCAGGTCGCGCCGCAGGCCCTTCAGCAGCACCCCGATGCGGATCGCCTTGATGCCACCCGCCGTCGACCCGGCCATGCCCCCGAGGGCCATGGCCGTCACCAGCATCGCCGGCGCCAGCGCCCCCCAGTCCGTCACGAGCAGGCGCTCGGGCACGGTCGTCAGGCCTGTGGTCGTGTGCGCGCTGATCGTCTGGAAGAAGCCGACGCGGAACAGGTCGGCGAAACCGGTGTGGGTGCCGGCTCGGGCGAGACCGGTGGCCAGTATCGAGAAGATGACGACGATCGACAGGGCCAGGGTGCGGGTCTCCAGGTTGCGGGTCAGCTCGCGGCGACGTCCCAGCCACAGCTGGTAGTGCAATGCGAAGCTGAACGCCCCGGCGACCATCAGGACCATCAGGGCGACCTCGACCGGCTGGGACCGGTAGAAGGCCGCGCTGGCCGACTGGGGCGCGAAACCCGCGGTGTGGAAGGCGGTCATGAACAGCAGGGCGGCGTGGTAGAGCGCCGTGGCGGCCTCGAGCCCGCTGCGCCACAGCAGCAACCACAGCACGCTCGTGCCGATCAGCCCGTAGGCGACGACCACCCGCGCGACGAAGCGGGCGGTGTGGACGACGTTGGGCAGGATCCGTTCCTTGTGCCCCTCGCCGGTGTAGAGGGTGCCGATCGCGGCGCCGGCGCTCGCGAAGATGGTGAGCACCACGAGGATGATCCCCTGTCCGCCCAGGACGTGCAGGAGATGGCGCCAGAGGTTCATGCTGCGGGACAGGTGGTCGAGGTCGTTCACGAGGGTGAGGCCGACGGTGGCGAACCCGCTCATCCCCTCGAAGTACGCGTCGAGGTAGGAGGTGTAGTGGCCGGACAGCAGCAGCGGGACCGCGGCGAAGACCGGCGCGACGATCCACGCCCCGCCGACCACGGCCAGGCCGCGGGCGGCGTCCAGCGTGGTGCGGGTGCGCAGGAGCTGGCTGGCCGCGCCGACGATGATCGCCAGCGAGGCGCCGATCAGGAACGCGAAGGCGTCGTTGGCCTCCCCCGCGGCCACCGCTACCACGAACGGCACGAGCATGGCCGCCCCCAGCAGGTACACCACCTTGCCGGTGTAGAGGCCGATGACCCGCAGGTCGTCGGGGGAGGGTCGGAAGAGCATCGCCTAGTAGAGCAGTGAGACGATCAGGGCGATCAGCCCCGCGACGGCGGCCAGACCGACGGTGGCGGCGGTCACCAGCCCGATACCGACCAGGCCTCCCCGGATCAGCGACTCGGCGCTCTGGCTCTGCCGGCGGCGCATCGCGCTATTGCCCCTCGTCGTCGAGGACTGCGGTGCGGAGCTCGTCCTCCAGCTCCGGCGTGGTCAGGGCGATCACCCGGTCCTCGGGCTCCAAGCGGGTATCGCCGCGTGGGATGATGATCTTGTCCCCGGGGCCCCGGAAGATGCAGACGAGCACGGACTGCTCCGGCAGGTGCAGGTCGGCGACGCTCTGCCCGGGGGAGTCCGCGGTGGACGGGATGTCGATCTCCACGAGGTTGACCTTGCCGCGTTGGAGCGTGGCCAGGTGGATCAGGTCCCCGACGGTCACCTCCTCGCGGATGAGCCGGGAGATGAGCGTGGTCGTGGACACCGCCTCGATGCCCATGCGCGCGAAGATCTCCTCGTTGCGGGGGCTGTTGACCCGCGCGATCGCGCGGGGCACCTCGAAGGACGTCAAGGCCAGCTGGCACGCCACGAAGTTGTCGTCGTCGTCGCCGGTGGTCGCCGCGAACACGTCGGCGCGCTCCGGGCGAGCCTGCTCCAGGTAGCGGACGTCGCAGGCGTCGCCGTGGATCACGAGCAGATCGTGGTCGCGCAGCAGCTGCTCGCAGCGGCGCTCGACCTTCTCGATGATGGTGACCGTGTGCCCTTCGGCGAGCAGCTCGACGGCGATGAACCGCCCGACCTTACCGCCACCGGCGATGACCACGTACACGCGGCTACAGGTCCTCGGCGAAGGGGTGCTCGACCAGGCGCCGCAGCTTCTTGTGGGCCCCCCGACCGACCGCCGCCACGACCAGGTCGTCGGTCTGCAACCGGTCGTCAGGCGCGGGGATGCGCGGACGCAGGCCGCGCTGCACCGCCGCGACCCGCACGTTGCCGCTGGCTTCGAGCTCTGCGACCGTCACCCCGTGCCCCCCCGCGTGGACCCGCATCTCCACCACCTCCACGTCGCTCTCGAACCCCACGTGCAGCGGGAACGTGCCGGCCTGCAGCTCGTTCATGATCGCCTTGGCCACGAGCCGGGTTCCCGAGACGTAGTGCACGCCGATCTTGCGATAGGACTGCTCCCGCTCCGGGTTGAACAGGCGGGCGACGGTCTTGCGCACGCCGAACAGCTCCTTGGCGATCTCGACCGACATGAGGTTGGCGTTGTCCAGGTCGGTGACAGCGATGAGCGCGTGCGCGTGCTCGATGCCCGCCTGGATGAGCGCGTCCTTGTCGGTGATGTCGGCGGTGACCGTCTCGCCGTTGAAGGTCGATCCGATCCGGTCGAAGGCCGCCTCGGACATGTCGAGCACGACGACATCGTGCCCGTCGTCGGACAGGCGGTCGGCGAGCTCCGCCCCGACCCGTCCGCAGCCTCCGATGATCACATGCATGACCCGGCAGTATGCCACCGCAACCTGCCTATACTGGGCGCGGTGAACTCCTCATCCCCGCCACCCCTGTCCGTCCTGCTCGCCGCGCCGCGTGGCTTCTGCGCCGGCGTGGACCGGGCCATCGAGATCGTCGAGCTGGCCCTGCGCGTGTACGGGCCCCCGGTCTACGTCCGCCATGCGATCGTGCACAACACGCATGTGGTCGCCGACCTCGAGCGCAAGGGCGCGGTGTTCGTCGAGGACGAGCGCGACGTCCCGCCCGACGGGCTGCTGGTCTTCAGCGCACATGGCGTCGCCCCCGAGGTCAGGCGCAACGCCGACGATGCCGGTCTGCGCACGATCGACGCGACCTGCCCGCTGGTGACCAAGGTGCACCTCGAGGCCGGCCACTACGCCGAGGCCGGCTACTCGGTGGTGCTGATCGGCCACGACGGGCATCAGGAGGTCATCGGGACCATGGGCCACGCACCCGGGTCGATCTGGCTGGTGGAGACCCCCGAGGACGTGGACGCCCTGGAGCTGCCCGATCCGGACCGGGTGGCCTACGTTTCCCAGACCACCTTGAGCGTCGACGAGGCCGGCGCGGTGATCGCCCGGCTGCGGCAGCGCTACCCGAACGCCCGCGGCCCGCGCGGCGACGACATCTGCTACGCCACGCAGAACCGGCAGGACGCGACCAAGGTCCTCGCCGAGCGCAGCGACCTCGTCCTGGTGATCGGGTCCGACACCTCCTCGAACTCCCAGCGCATGGTCGAGGTCGCGCTCGCCTCGGGTGTGCCTGCGGCGTACCTGGTGAACGATGCCGGGGCCATCCAGGATCAGTGGCTGGACGGGGTGGCGACCCTCGGACTCACGTCGGGGGCGAGCGCGCCGGAAGCGCTGATCGACGAGGTGGTCACCCGGCTCAAGGATCGGCCCGGCGGCGCGGTCGTCGAGCCGCTGGAGGTGGTCGAGGAGGACATGCACTTCGCGCTGCCCGCGGGACTGCGCCGGCTGCCGCTCCACCAGTAGCTGCGCCTCAGCTCGCGTCGGCCTCCGGCCCGGGGATCTGCTCGATCTTCTCGGCGAGGTCCAGGTCCGCCTGTGTGGCCCCGCCGGCGGAGTGGGTGACCAGGTCGAGGCGCACCGTGTTCCAGCGCACGTGGATGTCGGGGTGGTGGTTGGCGTCCTCCGCCAGGTCCGCGACCCAGCTCACGAACCGCATCGACTCGGCGAAGTCCGCGAACGTGAAGGTCTTGGTGATCCCCTCCAGGGTGCCCGTCCAGCCGTCGAGCGTGTCCAGACCGTGGTGGAGGGCATCGGGGTTCAGCACGTCAGCCATCGTCGGGGCCTCCTTGGGGGGTGACCGGTGCGGGCCTTCCCGGTCCGGTGAGGTCCAACGCCTCGCAGAAGGCGTCGCCGAGCTGCTCCCACTGCCAGTCGCGCAGCCCCAAGGACGCTCGGAGCTGCTCCGGCGTCTCGGGGTCGGCCAGCAGGCCCGCCAGCAGCGTGCGGTTGGGGCACAGCACACCGGCGGCGACGCCGAGCTGCTCGGCGCGCTCCGTGCGCAGCGCACGCAGGTGCTCCGCGTGGTCGCGGTCGGTCTCGGTGGGGCGGCGACCGCTGCGCATGGGGGAGTCCTCGCTGTGCGCGCCGTCCGACTGGGTCGCCGAGACGGCGGCGAGCAGCTCGTCACCGAACTCGCGGACTGCTTGCCGGCGCACGCCCCGGCGTCCGAGCTCCGCCACTGCCGCAGGCGGCGTGGTGGCGAGGTCGAGGAGGGTCTTGTCCCCAGCGATGCGCCCCGGGGCGGTGTCGGTGTCGCGACCGAGACGCTCGCGCGTCTCCCAGAGCGAACGGAACCGGGCGCGGGCCAGCCGGTTGAGCCGCCCGGCGCCCTTCGTGCGGGTCCAGGCGCGGCGGGCCGGGGCCGGCGGCAGGGCGAGGGCGGCGGCCATCTCCTGGCGATACCAGGACGCTCGCCCGGCCGCGTGCAGGCGCGCATCCATCTCGGCCCACAACGCCGGGAGGTCCGCGACGTCGCCCGCGGCGTAGGCCTGCATCTTCTCGCTCAGGGGGCGCGCCTCCCAGTCGGCGCGCTGCATCGCGGACTTGTCGCCGGCGAGCTCGATGCCCAGGAGCTCGCCGAGCAGGGCCTCCAGGCCCATGGGCAGCCCGAGGACGGCCGCCGCCACGGCGGTGTCCTCGACGTGCGGCGGGCGGACGTCGACCGCCGCGAGGGGCTCCAGGTCGTTGTCGCAGGCATGCAGCACCGTCGCCCGGCCGTCGAGGAACTCCTGGACGGCGGAGAGGTCGTCCAGGGCCAGGGGGTCCACCAGGATGGCCTTGCCCTCGCCACCGATCTGGATCAGCGCGGCGGCACGGTAGTAGCGGTCCCAGTCGGAGCGTTCCACGTCCACACCCACGACCGGGAGCTCCCGGAGGCTGTCCAGGGCCGCGCTCAGACGCGCGGGTGTGTCGGCGAGCGTGAGCTCCTCGAGTGCCATGCCCCCAGGATAGGGGGCCGAGCCGTCACCCGGCCGTGGCGAGGTCGGCAGCGCCGAACCCCCGCGAGAACCGTCGGCACCAGATCACCGCGCTGTCGTAGCGATCGAGGTCGACGTCTGCGGGGATCTCGTAGTTCTGGTCGCCGACGTTGCCGCGCAGCACCCCCAGATCGACGAAGTCGGCGTTCAGATCGGGGTCCGAGTCGGCGGAGTCCGCCGCGGTCAGGTACACGAAGAGGTCCGGCCCGTTGGTCGACTCGAAGTCCTCCAGGCGCAGCGTGCGGGTACCGTCGTCGAGCTCGAACACCGTCGCCCTGCCGGTGACGGTGTACCGGTTGCGCGACGCGAACGAGCCCGTCGACAGCGCACGGGGGCCGGCGGGCTCCTCGACCGCCACGCTGTCCGCATCGGGTTCGGCGCCGGCGCCGTCCTCCGGGTCCGGTGCCTCGCTCGCCCCCGCGTCGTCCGCCGCCCCGCCGTCGTCCCCGGCCTGCGCGCCGTTCTCGGGCTGCGCCGCAGGGAACTCGTCGTCCACGACTTGGTCGAACAGCAGCCCATCCTCTCACGTCGTATCGTCGTCCATCGGGTCCTCCATGGTCTCGTCCTCCATGCTCTCCTCGTCCATGGGCTCCTCCATCTCCTCGTCCGCGGGTGTGTCCGCGGTGTCCTCCCCGCAGGCCGAGCCTGTCAGGGCCAGCACGCCGGCCAGGACCAGCGTGGCGAGTCTGCTGCGGTGCATGGTGACCTCCTTGGTCATGCTCGTACGGCCCGGTCGGGCCGCCTGCACAGTCAGCCGCGTGCGTCGCAACACAGGAGAAAGGGATTGTGAAGTCCCGCGAAATACGGACGCGACCCTGGCCGCAGGGGTGGCGCCATGCCTACGATGCGGTGGTGTCCACCTCCGTGTCGGCGCCGTGCGCGCGGGTCCTCGTCGTCGACGACGAGCCGATGGTCCGCGAGGTCGTCACGCGCTATCTCGAACACGACGGCCATGAGGTCACGGTCGCCGCCGACGGCTCCGACGCCCTGCGCCATCTGGCAGGCGGGCCCTTCGACCTGGTCGTGCTCGACCTCATGCTGCCTGGCGTCGACGGCCTTGGCGTGCTGCGCGAGCTGCGGGCCCGAAGCCAGACGCCGGTGATCGTCCTGACCGCCCGAGGCGAGGAGTCCGACCGCGTCCTCGGATTGGAGCTCGGCGCCGACGACTACGTGGTGAAACCGTTCTCTCCGCGTGAGCTGGCCGCACGGGTGTCGTCCGTCCTGCGTCGAGCCGGCGCCCCGCCACCGCGTGGAGCCCTGCGCTTCGGGGACCTGGAGGTCGACGAGGCCACCCGCGACGTGCGCGTGGCCGGTCGGCCCGTGCAGCTGACCCGGCGCGAGTTCGACCTGCTCGCCTTCCTCGTCCGCTCCCCCCGGCAGGTCTACACGCGGGCGCAGCTGCTGGAGCAGGTGTGGGACTCCTCGGCTGCCTGGCAGGACCCGGCCACGGTCACCGTGCACGTCGGTCACCTGCGCCAGAAGATCGAGGCCGACCCCGCACGGCCGCGCCGGCTGGAGACCGTCCGCGGGGTCGGCTACCGGTTCCAGCCGTGAGAGCGACCCTCGCGGTCGGGGTGGTCGCCGTCGGGTTGGCCCTGATCGTCAGCGAGGTGGCGATGCGCCCGACGCCCGACGAGCGGCTGGCGCTGTACGGCCTGTTCGGTGCGGCTGTGGTGGTCGCCGGGCTGGTCTGCTGGTGGCTGACCCGCCTGCACCGCCGTCTGCCGTCCCTGCGGTGGACCATGCTGCTGGTCGCGACGTCCGCGGTGACCATCGCCGGAGCGGTCGTGGCGGCGTCGGCAGCGGCGATGGTGCTCGCGCCGCCCGGTGTGCGCGTGGTGGTGGCGGCCCTGGCGATGGGGGCGGGCCTCGGGCTGCTCGTCGCGATCGGCGTCACCGAGCCGCTCACGGCCGACCTGCGCCAGCTCGCTGCGACCGCCCGCCGCGTCGCGGACGGTGACCGCGACGTGCGGACCCACATCGATCGCCGTGACGAGGTCGGTGCCCTGGCGGACTCGCTCGACCGCATGGTCGACCAGCTGGCACGCTTCGAGGAGGAGCGGACACGCGACGAGGCCTCCCGCCACCTGCTGATCGCCTCGATCGGTCACGACCTGCGGACGCCGCTGGCGAGCCTGCGGGCGGCGATCGAGGCCATCCAGGACGGCGTCGCCCCCGATCCTGAGCGGTACCTGCGGTCGATGGCCGGAGACGTCGACCTGCTGAGCGGGATGGTCGGCGACCTGTTCGTGCTGGTCCGGCTGCGCGCGGGTGACCTGCCCCTAGACCGGACGCCGCTGGACCTGTTCGAGGTGGCCGACGGTGCGGTCGAGGCCGTCATCCCCCTCGCTGCCGGCCGCGAGGTCTCGGTGGCGTGCGCCGGCGGCGGGGCCGCCCCGGTGGCGGGCGACCTGCGAGCCCTCGATCGCGTGCTGCGCAACCTGCTCGACAACGCCGTCCGGCATGCGCCGGTGGGCACCGTCGTGCAGGTGACGGTCGAGACGGACGGCTCGTCGGCCACCACCCGTGTGCGCGACGAGGGGCCGGGCTTTCCCCCCGAGTTCGTCGCGCGGGCATTCGACCTGTCCGCGCGGGCCGACGCGGCCCGGTCGCGCGACGGGGGCGGGGCCGGCCTGGGACTCGCCATCGCGCGGGAGCTCGTCGACGCGCACGGTGGCGAGATCTGGATCGAGCAGACCGACGCGACCACGGTCGCGTTCCGCCTCCCGCTCGCCCCCGGCACCGCTCGGGAGGCGCCACCGCGTCGGGGGGCGGACCGGCGCAGGCGGTCCCTGACCCCGGTGCCGCCACCGGCCGCGCCGGGGTAGGCTGCCGCGATGTCGCTTGCGCTGATGTGCGTGCACGCCCACCCCGACGACGAGGTCATCACCACCGGCGGGGTGCTGGCACGCGCCGCCGACGAGGGGATCCGCACGGCCGTGGTCACCGCGACCGGGGGGGAGCGCGGCGAGATCGTCGGTGCGGGCATGGATCCCGACGAGGTCCGTCCGCGCCTGGGCGAGGTGCGCCGCGAGGAGCTCACCGCCGCCCTGGCACTGCTGGGCGCGGGCGAGCCGCGGTTCCTCGGCTACCGCGATTCGGGGATGGTCGGCACGGAGGGCAACGACGACCCCGAGTCGTTCTGGCGCGCTCCGTTCGACGAGGCGGTGGGCCGGCTCGTTGCCCAGATCCGGGCGTTTCTGCCCGACGTCCTGGTGACCTACGACGCGGTCGGCGGGTACGGCCACCCCGACCACGTGCAGGCCCATCGGGTCGCGCTGGTGGCGGCCGAAGCCTGCGCGGTCGCCCAGCTCTTCCCCGACGCGGGGGACCCCTGGATGGTGCGCAAGCTCTACCTCGGCACCATGCCGCGCTCGTTCGTGGCCCTGGCCAACGCCGAGCTGCCCCGCCACGGGATGCCCTCGCCCTTCGGTGACGAGACCGACGCCGACAAGGTGGCCTTCGGTACCCCCGACGAGCAGGTGACCACGACCGTGGACGTCCGCCCGTGGCTGGAGCGCAAGTGGGCGGCGCTGCGTGCCCACGCCTCCCAGATCGGCCCCGAGTCGTTCTTCCTGAACATCCCCGCCGAGTTCCGACAGGAGGCGTTCGGACAGGAGTGGTTCGTCCGCCAGCGCTCCTCGGTGGCGGTCCCCGACACCGAGGACGACCTGTTCACCGGCTTGCGCTGACCCGTGAATCGTTCCGATGGCGCCCGCCCCAGGGAACGGCAGTCGCCTGGGCAGCGCGCCGGTCTGGCGCTAGGGTACTCCGAACACGGGTGGGGCCCGAGGCGTGCCGGACAGAGCTCGGAGGATGTGCGATGGAGACAGCCACACGGCGGTTGGCGGGGCACCGGTTGCGCGTCGTGCTCCTGGTCATGCTCGTGGTGCAGATGGCCGCCGGGCTGCTCGTCGTCGGCGGTGGGCCGGGCAATGAGGCCCCCGCCACGCTGGGTGCGGCCGGCAGCGGGCCCGCGGCCGGCGGTGCCGGCGGTGGGCAGCGCGTCCCCCCCGTCGCCGACCCGGTGCCCGGCCCCACCACCCCGCCGGCCCCGGCCGATGTCGCGCGTCCGTCCGCCGGCGTCGCGGCCACCGCGGTGCTCGACGATGCCGCCGGAGGGCTGGTCATGCCCGACCCCGGCGCACCGCCCGAGCCGTCGCACCAGGCCGCCGCCCAGGCTCCCCCGACCTTGGTGGCCGCCAGCGGTCCCGGCAGCGCCAGCCAGCAGACCTTCGCCCGGGAGTACCCGACCCATGCCGCCGCCAGCCAGCGTGCCGGCGAGCCGTCGACCTTCCACTGGGCGGTCATCATCGGCGTCAACGACTACATGGGCCGCACCACCAGCACCATCGGGTCGGTCGGCGACGCGCACATGCTGCGGGACACGCTCTACCGCGAGGGCTGGCGCGGCGACCAGGTGCTGACCCTGACCGACCACGAGGCGACGCACGACCGCGTCGTGCGGGCCATCGAGTGGCTGATCCGCTCGACCGACCATCGCTCCACCGTCGTCTTCAGCTACTCGGGCCACATGCGCCACGACTCGGGGGTGACCGCGCTGTGGCCCGCCGACAACCGTTTCATCTGGGCCGGTGACCTCGGCCGTATGCTCGGCGCGGTGCAGGCCGACCGGATGTGGATGGGCCTCAACGGCTGCCACGCGGCCGGTCTGGCCGCGCCCGGCCTGGAGGGTGCGGGCCGCCTGGTGACCTACGCCTCCAACGTCCAGGGCAAGGCCTACGAGGACCCCGCGGTCGGTCGCTCGGTCATGGGCAACCATCTGTACACCGGCGCGCTGCGCAACGGGCAGGGCGACGAGGACGGGGATGGCCGCGTCAGCGTGCAGGAGGCGTTCCGGTGGGCCGCACCCCGGGCCACCGCCCAGACCGCGGGACAGCAGCCCTACGGGGCACAGCACCCCGTGCTGGCCGACGGCCTCGGCGGCCGGACGTTCCCGATCGCCGTGACGGGCGCACCCCCGACCCCCGGTGCGCCGGCTGCTCCCGCGGCCCCCGCCCCGCCCTCCGACGGCGAGCGGGGCTCGCTGCTGGGCCGGCTGCTGCCGGGTGGCCTGACGGACCGCCTGCCCCTCCGGTAGGCGGCGGGCAACGGCTACGCCGTGCCGTACAGGCGATCCCCGAAGTCGCCGAGGCCGGGGACGATGTAGCCGCGATCATCGAGGCGCTCGTCGACCGCCGCAGACACGACCGGGACGTCGGGGTGCTCGGCCGCGACGCGGTCGAGGCCCTCGGGGGCGGCCACCACGCAGACCAGTCGGATGTCGGTCGCACCCCGCTCCTTGAGCAACCGCGCCGCGGCCACCGCGGAGCCGCCGGTGGCCAGCATCGGGTCGAGCAGCAGCACCGGCCGGCCCCGCATGGCCGGCACGTTGACGTAGTAGGTGCTCGGCTCCAGGGTCGTCTCGTCGCGCTGCAGGCCCACGTAGCCGACGGACACGTCAGGCAGCAGGTCCGTGGCAGCCTCGAGCATGCCCAGGCCGGCACGCAGCACGGGCACGGCCACCACGGACCCGGCGAGCTGTCGCCCGGTCGTGGCCGCCACCGGGGTGCGCACCGGGGTCTCGCGGGTCGCCAGCGACCGCGTCGCCTCGAGCACGAGCACGGTGGCCAGGCGTCGGGCGAGGTGGCGGAACCGCTCCGGGGGCGTGTCGGCGGTCCGCAGCCGCGCGAGCAGGTCACCGGCCAGGGGGTGGGCGACGACGGTGACGGCCTCCATGGGGCACAGCATTCCACAACCGGGCCGGTGGGCCTGCCGGTGCCCCAGCGACCTCACTGGGCCGCCTTGTTCGCGCCCGCCCGCCGTGCCTCTACGATGACACGATGCGAAGGGCGAAAATAGTGGCCACGCTCGGACCGGCCCTCGACGAGCGCGACAAGCTGCGCGCCGCGCTGGAAGCCGGCATCGACGTGGTGCGCCTGAACTTCTCCCATGGTGATCACGAGACCCACGCCCGGCGGTTGGAGATGGTCCGGGAGCTGGCCGACCGCCTGGGGCGCAACGTCGGCAGCCTCGCGGACCTGCAGGGTCCGAAGATCCGTCTCGGGGTACTGCCCGACGGCGGGGTGGAGGTGCCGACGGGAGCGGAGGTCTTCCTGGTGCCCGGCCGGGATGCGCTGGCGTCCTACTCCAGCGAGGGGATGCCCGCCCTGCCCGTCGTGTACGACGCGCTGGGGGACGACGTGCTTCCGGGGGCGCTGATCCTGATCGCCGACGGGCTCCTGCGCCTGGTCGTGTCGCGTGTGGAGCCTGGTGGTGTCTGGGCGCGTGTCGTCGCGGGCGGCACGGCGCACAGCCGCAAGGGGGTGAACCTGCCGGGTGTCGCGGTGTCGGCGCCGAGCATGACCGAGAAGGACGTCGCGGACCTCGCCTGCGCGTTGGAGATCGGTGTCGACTGGGTCGCGCTGTCGTTCGTGCGCCATCCCGACGACGTCGTCAAGGCCCGAGCGCGCGTGCACGAAGCCGGGGGGGAGTGCCCCGTCGTGGCGAAGCTCGAGCGCCCCGAGGCGATCGACCGGCTGCCGGAGATCATCGCGGCCAGCGACGCGGTGATGGTCGCCCGCGGCGACCTCGGCGTGGAGATCGGCCCGGAGCAGGTGCCGGCCATCCAGAAGCGCATCATCGCCGACGCCGGCGCGCAGATGAAGACGGTGATCACGGCCACGGAGATGCTGGAGAGCATGATCAACTCGCCGAGGCCGACGCGCGCGGAGGCCAGCGACGTGGCCAACGCCGTGTTCGACGGCAGCGACGCGCTCATGCTGTCGGGAGAGACGGCGGCCGGCAACTTTCCGGTCGAGGCCGTCCGCACCATGGCCCGCATCATCGAGGTCGCCGAGCGCTCGCCCCAGCTGGTCAACCCGCCGGCCCCGCCGCCGCAGGAGCTGGGTGTGGGGCGCGTGGTCGCGCGGGCGGCGGTCGAGGTCGCTCGCGACATCCACGCCGCGGCGATCGCCTGCTACTCGATCTCGGGCCGGTCGATGCTGCGGATCAGCAAGTACCGCCCGGAGATGCCGCTGCTGGGCCTCACCCCGCAGGACACGACCCGGCGCCGCACGGCGTTGATGTGGGGAACCGAGTCGATGCTGGTGCCCATGAAGGACTCCGGCCTGGACTTCACGACCGCCGCCGAGCGGGCGCTGGTCGACGGGGGATGGGCCTCCCAGGGGGACCAGGTGGTGATCGTCTCCGGGCGGCCCGGTGGCCATGGTGGCACCAACCGCATCATGGTCCACAAGATCGGTGACGAGGCCTGGAGCTGATCGCCGTGCCCCGGCAAGGTTGACCGTGGCCGGGCGCAGGCTGCTCGTCGTCGGCGGCGACGCCGCCGGCATGACCGCGGCCAGCCACGTGCGGCGGGCGGTCGCCGACGCGGCGGTCACGGTGGTCGAGCGGGGCCCCCACACCTCCTACTCGATGTGCGGGATCCCCTTCCTCGTCGGGGGACTGATCGACACCGCCGACGACCTGGTCGTGCGCCGTCCCGACGAGTTCGCTGCGGCGGGCATCACGGTGCACACCCGTACCGAGGCGCGGTCCGTGGACGCCGCGGCCCGCACCGTGCGGGTTCGTGACCTGGACGGGGGACGGGAGCGCGACGAGCCCTACGACGCGTTGCTGTACGCCGCGGGCGCGCATCCCGTCGTCCCGCCGGTCCCCGGGGTGCAGCGCTACGCGGCGGTGGTGCACACCCTGGACGAGGGCGATCGGCTGCGATCCCTGCTCGATGCCGAGCAACCCCAGGTGCGGTCCGTGGTCGTGGTCGGCGCCGGGTACATCGGCCTGGAGCTGGCCGAGGCGCTCGTCCGGCGCGGGCTCGACACCACCCTGGTCGACAGGGGCGACCAGGTGATGCCGAGCCTCGACGCCGACATGGCCGCACCGGTCGAGACGGCGTTGCGCGGGTTCGGCGTCCGCGTGGCGCTCGGTGAGACCCTGACGGAGGTCGTGGGTGACGAGCAGGGGTGCCGTCATGTGGTCACCGACGCGGGGACCCACGTCGCCGACCTCGTCGTGATCGCGGTCGGTGCCAGCCCCAACGTCGCCGTCGCCCGGAGCGCCGGCTGCGCGTTGGGCCCGAGCGGGGCGCTGGAGGTCGACGCGGCCATGCGGACCAGCGTCGAGTGCATCTGGGCGGCCGGCGACTGCGTGGAGTCCACCAACGTGGTCAGCGGCCGTCCGGTCAACGTCCAGCTCGGCACGCACGCCAACAAGCAGGGCAAGATCGCCGGGTTGCACCTCGCCGCGGCGTTGGGCGCTGCGCCGGCACCGGCCGAAGCGCTCTTCCCCGGGCTGGTGGGTACCGCGGTCACGAAGGTGTGCGACACCGAGGTCGCCCGCACCGGCGTGAATGAGCGCGAAGCGGCAGCCGCCGGGATCGACTACGCCGCGGTGCGGTTCACCGGCACCGCCCGCGCCGGCTACATGCCCGATCCCGGGGACGTGACCGTCAAGATGCTCGCCGAGGTCGGCACCGGGCGGGTGCTCGGGGCGCAACTGGTGGGCACCGGCAACGTCGGCAAGCGCATCGACACTGCGGCGACCTGGTGCCAGCTCGGGGTCACGGTGCAGCGGGCGCAGCTGCTGGACCTCGCCTACGCCCCGCCGTTCGGCGGGGTGTGGGACCTGCTGGCCGTCGCCGCGCGCAAGCTCGTGCGGCGTCTCGACCTGTCCCCGCAGCTGTGAGCGCCGGTCACTCCTCCAGGGACTGGGGGAGTGCGCCGCGGACTCGCCGCAGCAACGTGACGAGCGTCGCCTGCTCGTCGGGTGACAGTGCCGCCAGCAGTGCCTTCTGCTCCGCATAGTGGGTGGGGAAGTGCTGCTCGAGCAGCCTACGGCCCATGTCGGTCAGCGCCACGAGAACGCGGCGGCGGTCCTGGTCGTGTGTGCGGCGGGTGATGAAACCCTTGCCTTGCAGGGTGTCGAGCAGTCCCGTCACCGATGGGCGACTGACCAGCAGGCGGTCGGAGAGGTCGCGCGGCTCCAGCGTGTGCCCGGGGGTGTTGAGCAGCGCCATGAGCACGTTGAAGCCGCTGGGGGAGACACCCAGGGGGCGAAGCTCGTCGGTCTGGGCATTCAGCACGGCGCTGGCGGCGCGCAACAGCCAGATGACGGTCTGCACCTGCAGGGGTTCGCAATCCGGATGGGTCCGCTCCTGCAATGCCAGGCGCTGCAGCTCCACCGGATGCGTCCCGGGTGCGGTGCGCCTGCGCGGCCGGGGCGGGACGGGGTCGTCGGGGTAGGGCACGGATGCGGCCTTGCCGGTTGCGCGGGCGGGGGTCCGCCGACAGGCTACCGCCGAGGCGGGGCATCGGGCACCACTCGAGCGGCCAGCAGGTCGCGTTCCGGGAGGCGGGCGACCGTGCCGTCACGGCGCTCCACGACGAGCGTGGCGTCCTCCCACGCGCGCAGGACCCCCACCGTGTCGGTGGCGGGCGGCCGGCTGTGCGTGCGGGCTCGGACGCTGACCCGGCGCCCGACGTCCGCCGCGGTGATGCGGATCGCGTAGCGCGCCTTCATGGCTGCACCTCGCTGTGGCGCGTGGCGCTGGTCATGGCCGACCGATGGCCGCAGCGGTCGCGGCGGGTAGCACCGAGCCGGCGCGGCCGGTCACCACCAGATCGGCCATCTGGTCAAGCGGGGTGGCCTCGTCGTTGACGATCGCCAGCGCGGTGCCCGACCGGACGGCAGCGGCGGGGAGGTCCGCGGCCGGGCGCACCCGCAGCGACGACCCGATCGCGATCACCAGGTCGGCGGCCTCGACCAGGGTCGATGCCCGCTCCAGGACGCCCGGGAACAGGTTCTGCCCGAAGCTCACCGTCGCGGACTTGACGATGCCGCCGCACGTCGGGCATCGGGGATCAGCCACCCCGCAGTCGATCACGTCGAACGCCCACCGGGTCGGACCCCGCCACCCGCAGCCGTCGGGGGTCCCCGCCCGGGGGGCCGCGCCCAGGCACATCACCTCCCGCGAGGTGCCGTGGAGCTCCACGACCTGCCGTGAGCCCGCGGCCTGGTGGAGCCCGTCGATGTTCTGGGTGACGACCCCGAGCAGCCGACCGGCCTGCTCCAGGTCGGCCAGCGCCCCGTGTGCCGGGTTCGGCCGGGGGTCGTCGGCCCAGAACTCCCGGCGCATCCGCCACGCGCGAGCGCGCACCACGGGATCGCCCACGTAGCGGGAGAAGGTGAAGTCGCGGGGGTCGTACCGGGCCCACACGCCCTGCGGCGACCGGAAGTCCGGGATGCCGGACTCCGTGGAGACGCCCGCACCGGTGAACGCCACGGCGGCGCGGGCGTCGGCGAGCAGCTCGGCCAGCGGCTGCCAGGCATCGTGGCGCTCCATGGCGGCTGGGCGACCCACCGCTACGTGCACGCGGGGCAGACGCCGAAGATGTCGGCGCGGTGCCCGGTCACCTGGTAGCCACGGCGGCTGGCGACCTCGCTGACCCAGCGCTCGACCTCGTCGGCGGCGATCTCCTCCACGCGGTTGCAGGTCTCGCAGACAAGATGGTGGTGGTGGACGTCGCCGCACAGCCGGAACGCCTGCTCGGTCTCGCGGGTGAACGTGTCCAGGAAGCCGGCATCGGCCAGGGCGGTCAGGGTGCGGTAGATCGTGGTGAGCCCGATGGACTCGCCGGCCTGGCGAAGCTCCATGTGCAGGTCCTGGGCGGTGACCGCATCGGGACGCTCCCGCAGGGCCTCCAACACGGTTCGCCGTTGACGTGTCGCCCGCAGGTTCGCGCCCCGCAGGGCCTCGTCCGATGCCTGGGTCACCCGGTCTCCTTGTGTGCGCGTCCGTCGTAGCCGGCCTTCGCCAGCCGGGGAAGGCTGCGACCGCGCAGCCCACGGACCACCACCGCGAGCGCGTATGACGCGATCGCGGTCAGGACGATCGACGCGCCGGGGGTGTAGTCAGCGTAGAACGCGACCGTGAGACCCACGAGCGCGCTGCCGACACCGATGCCTGCAGCGGTGGCCATGGTACCCCGGTAGCTGTGCGCCACCTGGGATGCCGCCGCCACCGGGACGACCATCATGGCGGCGATCAGCAGGAGACCGATGGCGTTCATGCCGCCCACGACGATCACGCCCACGACGACGGTGAGGGCCAGGACGAGCCGGTCGGTCGGCACTCCCGAGACCCGGGCCGCCTGCTCGTCGAACGCCAGCGCGACGAGCGGTCGGTACAGCACCAGCATGATCGCGGCGGTCGTCAGCGACAGCGCCACGATCGCCGCCACCGTCGACCACGCCAGGCTCAACGGGCTGCCGAACAGGAAGCCGAGGAGCGTGTTCAGCCCGGCGCCAGAGCGTTGGGCGAACAGGAAGCCGAGGGCGATCCCGCCGTAGAAGATCAGTGCCAGGGAGAGGTCCCCGGCCAACCCGCCGCGCTGGAGGCGGACCAGCATCACCGCCGCGAGCACCGTCAGCACGAGCGCCCCGGCCATGGGGCTCACCCCCAGGAGGAAGGCCAGCCCGACCCCGGCGAACGCGACGTGACCGAGCCCGTCACCGACCAGGCTCTGGCGCCGCTGCACCACGAACGCGCCGGCCAGTGGCGCGACACCGCAGACCACCGTGCAGGCGATCAGGGCCCGTTGCATGAAGCCGAACTCGAGCATCCTCATCGGCGCGGACCCTGCTCGCTGGACCCGGGCGGCAGGACCGGCTCGTGCGGATGCCCGTGCACGCTCGGGTCGTCGCACAGCGCGATGTGCCCGGCACGCAGCTCCACGACACGGTCGGCCAGCCCGGCGAACCCCTCCGGGTCGTGGCTGATGTAGGCCACGGCGACCCCCTCGACGTGGACCAGATGCTCGAGGGACTCGCGGAGCACGCCCCGGGCATCGGCGTCCACCCCGGTCGTGGGCTCGTCCAGGACCAGCAGGCGCGGGGCGGTCACCAGGGCCCGGGCGATCAGGGCGCGCTGCTGCTGCCCGCCCGACAGCTGCCCGATCGGTTCCTTGCGGATGGCTGCCAGCCCTAGCAGGTCGATGACGTGCTCGATGCGCTCGCGGTCGGCGGGGCGAATGCGATGCAACAACCGGAGCTGGCCGGCAAGCCCGGTGTGCACCACCTCCTCGACGCTGACCGGGACGGTGCTCGCCCCGCTGGCGCGCTGCGGCACGTACCCGACCTTGCCCCAGTCGCGGAACCGGCCGATCGGGCGCCCGAACAGCCGCACCGTGCCGTGCGACGGCTGCAGCAGGCCCAGACCCAGACGCATGAGCGTGGTCTTGCCGGACCCGTTCGCGCCGATGACGGCGACGAACTCCCCCTCCTTGAGGGTCAGCGACGCCTCGCGGAGCACCGGGATGCGCCCGTACCCGAAGGTGACCTGGTCGAACTCGAGGGCGGGGGCGGACACGACGGCCTACCCGCACCCGAGCACGTCGGCGAACGCCGCTGCCTGCTCGCGCAGGAGGGCCGGGTAGCCGGCCCCGGCCTGGTCGTCGTTGACGACCTCCAGCGTTTGGATCTCGACGAGCTCGACGTTCGCCTCGTCCGCCAGCGCCTCGGCGTCAGCGCGACCCTCGACCGGGTCGGTCGCCACCGCCTCGATGCCCTCCTCGCGGACGTGGGCGGTCAGCTCGGCCAGGCGCTGCGGCGAGGCGTCCGCATGCCCACCCGTCCCCGAGATCCCCTCCTGGTGCAGCCCCCGAGGCTCGAGCAGGTAGGCGTACGCCGCATGGCTCACGACCGCGGTGTCGTGGCGGCAGCCCTGAAGGAGGGTGTCGATCTCGGCCTCGAGGTCCCGCAGCTCCTCGGCGACCCGCGTCGCGTTGGCCGCGTAGTCCGCGGTGCCGTCGGGATCGACGCCCGCGAGGGTCTGACCGACATGCTCGACCACGTCGGCCATCACGCGCCCGTCGAACCACAGGTGGGGGTCCACGGCCGCGTCGCCGTGGCCGTGGTCGTCGTCGGGTCCGTGGCCGTCGTCGGGTCCGTGGTCGTCGTCGGGTCCGTGGTCCGCGTCGAGCAGGTGGGCGTCCCCGGCGATGTCGGCGACGGCGACGGTCACCCCCGGTGCGCTTCTCACGACCTCCTCCACCTGGGGCTGGAAGTCCAGGTCGCCCATGTAGAGCAGGAGATCGGCGGTCTCGACCAGCTCCCGGTCGGCAGGGCCCATCTCCAGGGCGTGGGGGTCCTGGCCGCTCGAACCGAGCAGCGCGATCTCGGCGCCCGGGGCGACCTGCGTCGCGATCCACGCCAGCGGGAACACCGTGGCCACCACCGTCAGGCCGTCACCGACCGCGGCGGTCGCGTCCCCGGTGGGGGACCGGTCTGCGGTCCCGGTGGGGCTCGCACCGCACCCGGCGGTGAGCAGAACGCCGACGAGCGCTGCGGTGAGCGGGCGGGTCATTGGGAGCTCCTCGGGTGGCTGGCGCGCGGGACGCTCACCACTCTAGATCAATCTGACAATCATTGCCAATATCAACAACATCCTCGGCCCGGCCCCGTGGGCGCCCATGGCTTCCACGCGGCGGCGCCCGCAAAGGCAGTGTACCCGTGCTACACTGGTTCACATGGCCACCCGCAACGTTACCCTTGCACTGCCCGCTGATCTGGTCCGCCGAGCCAAGATCGTCGCGGCCAGCCGCGACACGTCCCTGTCCGCTCTGGTCACCGCCTACCTCCAGCGGCTTGTCGAGGACGAGGACGGCTACGCCGAGGTGTGGCGCGAGGAGCAGCGCCTCATGGATACGGGCTTGCCCATGCGCGTCGGCCCGATCACCTGGTCGCGCGCCGATAGCCATGAGCGCTGAGCAGACGCTGGCCTTCGTCGACACCAACGTCTTCCTGTACGCCTACGACGTCGAGGCTGGAGCGCGCCACGAGCGCGCTGCACGGCTGATCGGCGACCTCGGCGTCCGGCGGCAGGGAGCTCTCAGCGTCCAGGTGCTCCAGGAGTTCTTCGTCAACGCCACCCGCAAGATCGCCCAGCCCCTCACCCACACCGCAGCGCTCGACCGGGTGCGCGTGCTGAGCCGCTGGCCGCTGCATGTGGCGCGCCCCCACGACGTGATCGCCGCCGCCGACCTCGCCGAGGCGAGCCAGGTGTCCTTCTGGGATGCCATGATCCTGCGTAGTGCCGCCGCGCTCGGCTGCGCGACGTTGTGGTCCGAGGACCTCAACGACGGACAGGTCGTCGCCGGCGTGACCGTCCGCAACCCCTTCCGGGGTTGAGGCGGGCCTTGGGCGCTGGGCGGTATGCCGACGCCGCCGGGGAAGTGGCCCGGCGACGCGACCACTTCCCGGGTGGTGCACTGGCCTGGCGACGCGACCACTTCCCGGGTCTGAGCTCACACCGGCGCCCGCACCCCCGACGCCGACGCCGGGCCCTGACCAGGCCTGCCCGCCCGGTGAGGTCACCGAAGCCGACTTGGCCGACCACGCAGACGCGCTCCCCGCGCTCCAGGAGCAGCGCGACCAGGGCGCTGCCGAGCGCCCCGGTCCCGCCCGCGACGAGGCTGGTCGCGGGTCGATCGTGGTCGGACGGCCGGCTGGTTGCCATGCACGGTCACCTTGTCCTCGCGCGCGGTGCCAGGGTCTGCGACCCTACCGCTGGGCTGCCCGAGACGTCGGGGGGCCGTCCGCGGGGTAGTCAGGCTGGAGGGAGTACACGCAAGACCGTGACCGAGACCATGCAGGTGACCGCGCACGCCGACACCCACGTCGGCCTCGTACGGGACGGCAACGAGGACGCCTACCACTGCGGGGTGGCGGTGTTCGTCGTGGCCGACGGCCTCGGGGGGCACGCAGCCGGCGAGGTGGCGTCCGGCATCGCCACCGAGCACCTGGCGGCCCTGGACCCCACCGCGCACGAGGGCACCCAGGCCCTGCAGGGCGCCCTGGTGGAGGCGGTCCGGGAAGCCAACCGCGCCGTGCACGCCGCCGCCGGGACGCCCGAGCGCGCCGGGATGGCCACGACCGTCACGGCCGCGGCCCTCACCGAGGGGCAGGTCGTGCTCGCCCACGTCGGGGACAGCCGTGCCTACCTGGTGCGCGGCGGCACCCTGCAGCAGCTGACCACCGACCACACGGCCGCCCAGCACGCGGTGGAAGCCGGCCTGCTCACCCCCGAGCAGGCCGCCACGCGCCCCGAGCGCCACATGCTGTCACGGGCGGTGGGTCTGGACTCCGACGTCACCGTCGATGCGCCGCCCCCGCTGGCCTTGCAGAGCGGGGACCGACTCCTGCTGTGCAGCGACGGGCTCACCGAGGCGGTCGACGAGGCGGCCATCCCCGCCATCATCGACGAGCGTCCCGCACCCGAGGATGCCTGCCGCGCCCTCGTGCAGGCCGCGTTGGACGGCGGGGGCCCCGACAACGTCACCGTCCTGCTCGTGGCGGTCCACGGACCCGCTGCGTGATCCGCGACGAGCCGGTCAGGCCCGACTACGAGGGCGCCTGGATCGGGGCGGTCGTGCCCGCTCTGCTGACCGGCGAGGGAGCGCCGTGGATGCCGGCGCCGGCACGGGACGCCGAGCGTGCCGTGCTGCTGGTCCTCGACGGGCTGGGACAGCACGCGCTGGACTCCCATGGGCGCCGCCTGCCGGAGCTGTCGGCCATGCAGGGCACGACGCTGACCACGGTCGCCCCCTCGACCACGGCGGCCGCGCTGACCTCGATCACGACCGGCCTGCCGCCTGCCAGGCACGGCGTCGTGGGCTACCGCATGCGGGTCAGCGGCGAGGTCCTGAACGTCCTCGGCTGGAAGACGTCCGGACGCCACCGCGGCCCCGACCCCGCCGTGGTGCAGCCCCAGCAGCCGTTCCCGGGCCATCGCGTCGGGGTCGTGACCCGCGCGGAGTTCCAGGAGTCGGGGTTCACTGCCGCGCACCTGCGGGAGGCGACGTTCCTCGGGTGGCGCACGCCCTCGACGCTCGTCGAGCACGTCCGCCGCCAGGTCGCCGGCGGCGCGCGCTTCACCTACGCCTACTACGACGGCGTGGACAAGGTCGCCCACGAGTTCGGGCCCGCCTCCGGATTCTTCCGCGCCGAGGTGATCGCCGCCGACGACCTGGTCGGCCACCTGCGCGACGTCCTGCCGCCCGAGGTCGCCCTCGTGGTGACCGCCGACCACGGGCAGCTCGATGTCGGGCCGGACGACGTCGTGGGCCTCGACGGGCTCGACGGGGCCGTCGCCGCCTACTCGGGCGAGAGCCGCTTTCGCTCGCTGCACGCGCGGACCGGTGCGACGGCCGACCTGCTGCAGGCCGCGCGGGCCGGGTTCTCCGATCGCGCGTGGGTGTTCGCCCGCGACGAGCTCTTCGACGAGGGCTGGCTCGGCTCCGGCGCCACCGGTGCGGTGCGGGGTCGCATGGGCGACGTGGTGCTGGCCGCCCACGCCGGCGTGGCCTTCGCCGACCCCGGCGAGACGCAGGAGAACACCCTGGTCGGCCGCCACGGCAGCCTCACCCTCGACGAGATGGTCGTGCCGCTGCTCGCCGCCCACGGCCGCGCCTGACCGGGAGCGGGTCAGCCCCTCCCCGGGCGGTCGCTGCGCGACCGCCACACCCAGCACAGCTGAGAATCGTCCTCGCAGGCTCGGCCGATTCACGGGTCAGGCTGGCGCGGTGCCGGTGACCCGCTCGACGCCGGCGTAGACGTTCATCGTCGCGCCGCGCAGGAATGCGACGAGTGTCATGCCGGCCCCGTCGGCCAGCTCGACCGCCAGGCTCGACGGCGCCGACACCGCGGCGAGCACCGGGATGCCGGCGACCAGCGCCTTCTGGGCGATCTCGAACGCCACCCGCCCGGACACGAGCAGGACGCAGCCGCGCAGCGGCAACCTGCCGTCGGTGGCGGCCCACCCGATGACCTTGTCCACGGCGTTGTGGCGGCCGACGTCCTCCCGCAGGCAGAGCAGCGCACCCTCGGGGGTGAAGAGCCCGGCGGCGTGCAGGCCGCCCGTGCGCTCGAACACCCGCTGCGCGTCGCGCAGGGTGTCCGGCATGGCTCCGAGCGCCGACGCCGTGACCCGCACCGGGTCGCCGCCCACGTCAGGCGCCTGCGTGCGCACCGCATCGATGCTGGCGGTCCCGCACACGCCGCACGACGACGACGTGTAGACGTGGCGGCGCAGCTCGGGCGCCACGGGCTCGGGGGAGCGCAACGTGACCTCCACGACGTTGAAGTCGCCGGTGTAGGGCCCGGGTTCGCCCGCGCAGTAGCGGATGGTGGCCACGTCGCGGGCCGAGGCGACGATGCCCTCGGTGAGGCAGAAGCCGACGGCGAGCTCGAAGTCGCTGCCGGGCGTGCGCATCGTGACCGCCACGGGGTCGCCGTTGACGCGCATCTCCAGCGGCTCCTCGGCGGCCAGGTCGTCGCTGCGCGTGCGGGCGGTGCCGTCCTCGATGCGGACGACCTGCCGCCGCGTCGCGGTCCGGCCGGTCATCGCTTCTCCTCCTCGGTGAGCGGTCACGGCTCTGCAGGCGAGCCTAGCCGTCCTCGGAATCGTGGCATGCTGCGCAGGACCGACGCCCGCCGACGGAGAAGGCCCCGTGCGCATCCTGCAGATCGCCCCTCCGTGGTTCGCGGTCCCCCCTGCCGGTTACGGCGGGGTCGAATGGGTGGTGGCCGAGCTGGCCGACGGCCTCGCCGACCGGGGCCACGACGTGACCTTGCTGGCCAGCGGGGGCTCACGCACCAGGGCCAAGCTCTGGTCGGTCTTCGCCGAGCCGCCCTCCAAGCTCATCGGCTCGCCCTACCACGACCTCATGCACTGTGCGGCCGCCTACCAGCGACGCGCGGACTTCGACCTGATCCACGACCACTCGGGCATCCTCGGGCCGGCGATCGGCTCCTTCGTGGACGGCCCCCCGGTCGTGCACACCCTCCACGGCCCCTGGCTCTCCGAGGTCGAGGGCCTCTACCGCGCCTTGCCACCCCGCCTGCACCTGGTCGCGATCAGCCACGATCAGCGCGCCCGTGCGCCGGAGACCTTGGCGCTCGCGGGAGTGGTGCCCAACGGCATCCGCGTGGACGCCTACCCGCTGCGCGCCGAACGCCGCGGCACCGACGGGTACCTCGTGTTCATCGGTCGGGCGAACCGCGAGAAGGGCCCGGAGGTGGCGGTTCGGGTGGCCCGGCGTCTCGGCAGGCACCTGAAGATGATGGTGAAGATCAACGAGGCCGAGGAGGAGGCGTACTGGCGCGCCCGAGTGGCGCCGCTGGTCGTGGACGCCGATGTCGAGTTGCTCGCCGAGGTCTCGCTGGAGGAGAAGGCCAGGCTGGTGGCCGGGGCGGATGCCTGCCTCTTCCCGATCCAGTGGCCGGAACCGTTCGGGCTGGTCATGACCGAGTCGATGGCCTGCGGGACGCCGGTGGTGGCGTTCGCCAACGGCGCGGCGACGGAGGTCATCGTCGATGGCGAGACCGGCTTCCTCGCGCGCCCCGGCGATCTCGACGGGTTCTGCGCCGCGGTGGAACGGGTGGCCGAGATCGACCCGCTGGCGTGCCGCCGACGGGTCGAGGAGCACTACTCGGGTGCGCGCATGGTCGAGGGCTACGAGCGGATCTACGAGCAGGTGCTCACGCCGGCGACGGGGCCAGGGGAGGATCCGGCGGCGGGTGCGGCTCGTCGGGCGTGACGACGTCGACGTGGAGGCCATCCGGCGCCTCGTCCACGGTCACGCCACCGTCGGCGCCGACGGTCATCGACAGCCGACCGCCGGCCAGCGCCAGCCCCTCGATGCGCAGCGCGCCGAACGGTCCCGGCACCATCGGGCGCAGCAGCAGCCGGCCCTCGGGCACGTGCGGGTGGACGCCGAGGACCGAGCGCAGGAGCAGCAGGGCCGCGCCGGCGGCCCACGCCTGCGGGCGGCAGGCGGCCGGGTAGGGCAGCGGGAACCCGCCCGCGGTCCGTTGGTCACCGCCGAGCAGCTCGGGCAGTCGGAAGGCGTAGAACGGGGCGGCGGCGACCAGTCCCCGCAGCAGTGATCCGGCCTGCCGCCCGTGACCGGTCGCGGCCAGGCCGGCCGCCGCGATGGCGGTGTCGTGCGGCCACACGGACCCGCCGTGGTAGGACAGCGGGTTGAAGCGCGGTGACGTGCTCGACAGGGTGCGAAGGCCCCACCCCGAGTCCATGGCTGGGCCCGCGAGGCGGTGGGCGACCAGCGCGCACTCCTCGTCGTTCAGGATTCCCGTCGCGAGGAGGTGGCCCATGTTGGAGGTGACGCTGTCCACCCGGTGCTTGTCCCGGTCGAGTGCGATGGCCGGGTAGGCGCCGTCCGGATCCTGCACCCAGAACGCCGCCCGGAAGCGGTCGGCCATGGCGGCAGCCCATTGGCGCCACGCCTGCGCATCGGGACGGCCGAAGGCGGCGAGCAGCTCCGCGCCGCGGATGGCGGCCTCGTAGGCATAGCCCTGCACCTCGCAGAGGGCGATCGGCGCGGCGGCGAGCCGGCCGTCGGCGAACTGGACGCCGTCCTCGGAGTCCTTCCAGCCCTGGTTCGACAGCCCCCGCTCGCCGGACTGCTGGTACTCCAGGAAGCCGTCACCGTCCGGGTCGCCACCGTCGCGCAACCATCCCAGGGCACGTTCGGCCGCGGGCAGCAGCGCCTCGACCTCGTCGGGGGGCAGGCCCCAGCGCCAGGCTTCGTTCAGCAGGGTGACGAACAGGGGGGTGGCGTCCATCGAGCCGTAGTACAGCGGCGGCAGGTCGCCGCGCCCGGCGAACCCGCCGTGGCGGACCTCGTGGAGGATCTTGCCGGG
Source organism: Egibacteraceae bacterium (assembly GCA_040905805.1). Classification (NCBI taxonomy): domain Bacteria; kingdom Bacillati; phylum Actinomycetota; class Nitriliruptoria; order Egibacterales; family Egibacteraceae; species Egibacteraceae bacterium. Next base: position 28,311 of record JBBDQS010000114.1, read on the forward strand.
GGCTTCCTCCGTCTCGGGGTCGGTCTGGGTGCCCTGCCGACGGGCCAGCACCCGAAGGGTCTGGCCGGCGAGTGAGACCGACAGCGGCAGCGCCATGGAGGCCGCCCACAGCGAGTCACGACCGAAGAGCGTCAGGAACCACGGACTGCCGGCGGCGAGGAAGGCGTCGTCGGGGGCGTCGGGGTCGATGACCAGGAGCGAGGCGAGGTCGGTCGAGCTCTGCTCGATCAGCTCGGACAGCGCCCTTTCGCGCGCGTCGACCTTCGGCAGGCTCCACGGGGCGTCGGCCGGCTCGGTCATCGGCGGGGCGCTCGACCACGTCCGTGTGGGCCACACGGTCCGGTCCTCGGTGGCCAGACCCACGCTGACCGACAGGGCCCAGCTGCCGCCCGGCGGCACGACCACCTGCCAGCGCAGCCGTCCGGCCGCGGCGTCATAGGTGTCCGCCGGCGGCGAGGGCCGCACGAACGTGGTCATCGGGACCTCGGGGTGGGTGAACGACAACCCCCCGTCGCGGGGCTCACCGGCCGTCACGGGCGGGCGCTGCCCGTGCTTGACGTCGAAGATGTACGCGAAGTCGGTGCCTGCCGCCACCTCCACGGTCAGCTCGCGGGGGGTCATCGCGTGGTTGGCGAACGTGATCTCCTCCGACAGCGACGTCGAGACGATCCGTCGGCGGTCGATGAGCAGGTCGGGGTCGGGCCGCGCGTGGTCAGCCGGTATCGAGTAGCCGGTGAACCGTCCGGCGTTGGCCCCGATGCGCCGGCCGTGGAGCACCTGCGGTTCCTGCCCGTCGACGTACAGCAGCAGGCTGTCGAGCACGCGCGTGTCGATGATGTACAGGCCCTGGTCGCCGCCGGCACGGATCTGCCCGCTCACCCCGGAGATGCAGAACGTCTGGCCCTCGACGAACGTGAGCTCGCCGAGCGGCCCGGTGTCCGGTGTGGTCCTCGCCATGCCCGCCCAGCCTTCGAAAGCTCAGGAAGCCGCGCGCGTGGGTTCGTCCCGCGCCGGCGCGCCGAGCATAGGCCCCTCGCCGGACGGGTCCACGATCCCGGCCTCGAGCCACGTGTGGCGACCGTCGAGCACCTGTTGCGCGCTGGTGTAGTCGGTGTCGTCGTCATTGCGCCACAGGGCGCGGAACAGCGTGTCGACGCGCCGCCTGGACTGGCGGCAGAACAGGTCGGCGAGCTCGACCGCGCGGTCCCCCTCGACGAGGTCGTCCTCGACGAGCATCTGGGCGCGCACGCACGCGGCGCTCATGGCGAACAGCTCCGCCCCGATGTCCACGATGCGCGCGAGGAAGCTCTGCTTGCGCTCCAGCTTGCCCTGCCAGCGGCTCATCGCGTAGAAGGTCGAGCGGGCGAGCTTGCGCGACGAGCGCTCGACGAAGCGCAGGTGCCCGGCGAGCTCGCCGAACTCCCCGTAGGCGCCGGGCATGGCCCCCTTGCCGGTGACGAGCTTCGGCAGCCACTTGGCGTAGAAGCCTCCCGCCTTGACGGCGGCGCGGGCCTTGTCGGCCAGCTCCACGTCGGGGTCGATGATGTCCCCGGCGACCGACAGGTGCGCATCGACGGCCTCGCGGGCGATCAGCAGGTGCATGATCTCCGAGGAGCCCTCGAAGATGCGGTTGATGCGGATGTCGCGCAGGACCTGCTCGGCGGGCACCGGCTTCTCGCCGCGGGCCGCCAGCGACTCGGCGGTCTCGAAGCCCCGGCCGCCGCGGATCTGCACCAGCTCGTCGGCGACGAGCCAGCCCATCTCGGAGTTGTACAGCTTGGCGAGAGCCGCCTCGATGCGGATGTCGTTGCGGCCGTCGTCGGCCAGCGTGGAGGACAGCTCGACGACGGACTCCATCGCGAACGTCGTCCCGGCGATGTACGCGATCTTGGCCGCGACCGCCTCGTGCTTGCCGATCTTCTGGCCCCACTGGACCCGCTCGTTCGACCACTCGCGGGCGATCTTCAGACACCACTTGCCGACGGCGGCGTTCACGGCGGGCAGGCTGAGGCGCCCGGTGTTGAGCGTGGCGAGTGCGACCCGCAGGCCGCGGCCCTCCTCGCCGACGATGTTCGCTGCGGGCACGAAGACGTCGGTGAAACGGGTGACGCCGTTCTCGATGCCCCGCAGCCCCATGAAGGCGTTGCGGTGCTCCACCACGACCCCCGGGCTGTTGGCCTCGACGATGAACGTGGTGATCCCGCCCTTGCGGCCCTCGCCCTTGGGTACGACCGCCATGACGACCAGGAGGTCGGCGACCACGCCGTTGGTCGTCCACAGCTTCACGCCGTTCAGCGTGTAGCCAGACCCGTCCGCGGTGGGGGTGGCCGTGGTGCGCATGCGGGCGGGGTCGCTGCCGACGTCGGGCTCGGTGAGCAGGAAGGCGCTGACCTCGTCGCGGGCGACCCGGGGCAGGTACGTGCGCTTCTGCTCCTCGGTGCCGAACAGCTTCAGCGGCTGCGGCACCCCGATGGACTGGTGGGCGCTCAGCAGCGTGGCGATCGCCGAGTGGGCGGTGCTCGCCAGCTGCAGGGCCCGCCCGTAGTAGACGGTGGACAGGCCGAGGCCGCCGTACTCCTCGTCGATCTTCATCCCGAGCGCGCCGAGGTTGGCCAGGCCCTTGACGACCTGGTCGGGGATCTTCGCGTCGCGCTCGATCTGGCGCGGGTCGACCTGGGTGTCGAGGAACTCCCGCAGGCGCGCCAGGAAGGCCTCGCCCTTGGCCACGGCGTCGGGTTGCTGGCGCGGGTGGGGGTGGATGAGGTCCAGGCGCAGGCGCCCGAGGAAGAGCTCCTTGCCGAAGCTGGGCTGGTGCCACTCCGACTCGCGTGCCGCCTCGGCCACGGCACGGGCCTGGCGTTCGTCGACCTGACTGGTGCTCATCGCATGCCCCACCTGGTGCTCGCTGGTTGGTTCGGTTCAGCCACCGTACCCGGGTTTCGGGCTCGGCAGGCATCGCGCACGGGTGCTACGGGGCGAGGCGCTCGATGCGCCAGCCGTCCCCTGGGGCACTGACGTAGCGCAGCCGGTCGTGGAGGCGGTCCGGGCGGCCCTGCCAGAGCTCCACGCGGTCCAGGGCGACCCGGTAGCCGCCCCAGTGGGGCGGGCGGGGCAGGCCGTCGGGGTGGCGCGCAGCGGCCTCGGCGATCCGTCGCTCCAGCACGGCGCGGTCCGCGATGACCTCGCTCTGCGGCGACGCGATGGCCCCGAGCCGGCTGCCGGGCGCCCGGCTGGCGAAGTAGGCGTCGGACTCCTCGGCGCTCGTGCGGGTCACGGCGCCGGCGATGCGCACCTGTCGGTGCAGCGCCGGCCAGACCAGGGCCAGCGCCGCGTGCGGGTTCTCGTCGAGGTCGCGGGCCTTGGCCGAGCCGTAGTTCGTGTAGAAGACCGCCCCCTGCGCGTCGAGGCCCTTCAGCAGCACCGCACGCACCGAGGGCCGCCCCGCGGCGTCGGCGGTCGCGAGGGTCATCGCGGTGGGCTCCACGACGCCGGCGGCCCTCGCCGCGTCCAGCCACGTCTGCACCTGCACCGCTGGTTCGGCGTGCAGGTCGGCGGGTTCGAGACCGGGCGGCATGGCACAAGCGTGCCATGCGGGCACCGGCGTGGTGCGCCGGGGCGTGGCGCGGGTGCGGGCACTCGAGGCGGGGGCGGCGTGGTGTGGGGTCTTTCGTACCGTGGCGGTGCGCCAGACCCCTCGGCGGTGCCAACCGAGTGTCTTCGCAATCTGTGGACAGCGCCCGCCTGCGGTCCGGCGTTGGCCGCGCCCGACACGCGCCGCAGCGACGGCGGTCCGATAGCCTGCGGTGATGGTGCCCTCAGCGTCTGCCTGGACCGCCACCTCGTGTCTGACGCAGCTGGAGGGTGCCCTGTCCGGCGAGACCTACCCTGCCGACGAGCCGCAGGGTCTCGACCCGGTCGACGGTCGGCCGCTGCTCGCCCGCTACGACCTGGAGGCCGCCGCCCGCACCCTCACCGCCGACGCGCTGGCCGCGCGCCGAGACGGGGGGCTGTGGCGGTGGTGGGAGCTGCTGCCCGTCCAGGACCCCGCGCACGCGCTGCACCTCGGCGAGGGCGCCACCCCGCTGCTGCGCGCGCCCCGGCTCGGCCGGGCGCTCGGGATACCCGGCCTGCGGATCAAGGCGGAGGGCGTCAACCCGACGGGGTCGTTCAAGGCCCGGGGCATGGCCGTCGCGGTGTCCCGTGCCGCCGAGCTCGGCGCCACGTCGCTGGTGGCGCCGTCGGCGGGCAACGCCGGCGGGGCGCTGGCGGCCTACGGCGCGGCCGCCGGCCTGCCCGTGACCGTGCTGATGCCCGCCGACGTGCCGGCGGCCAACCTCGACGAGGCGCTGGTGTGCGGCGCCCGGGTGATCCTCGTCGAGGGGCTCATCAGCGACTGCGGGCGCCTGGCCGGGCGCTTGGCCGCGCGCACCGGCGCGGTCGACCTGTCGACGCTCAAGGAGCCCTACCGCGTCGAGGGCAAGAAGACGATGGGGTTCGAGATCGCCGAGCAGAGCGGGTGGCGACTGCCCGACGTCATCGTCTACCCGACCGGGGGCGGCACCGGGCTGATCGGGATGTGGAAGGCGTTCCAGGAGCTGGAGGCGCTGGGCCTCATCGGCTCGGACCGGCCGCGCATGGTGAGCGTGCAGGCGGCCGGTTGTGCACCCCTGGTGCGCGCGTTCGCGGCGGGGGAGCGCATGGCCGAACCGTGGGACGGCCCGGCGACGACGCGCGCCACCGGCCTGCGGGTGCCCGCGACGCTGGGTGACTTCCTCGTGCTCGGCGCGGTCTGGGTCTCGGGCGGCACGGCGCTGGCGGTGGCCGAGGACGCCATCGAGGACGCGCGGGCTCTCGCGGGACGATCGGGTGCCGGCTACGTCAGCCCCGAGACCGCCGCGGCGATGGCCGGCGTGCGCCTGCTCGCCGGGCGGGGCGACCTCGGGCCCGGCGACGACGTGGTCGTCTTCGACACCGGCGTCGGCCACAAGTACCCAGCCCCGGACCTGCCGGTCCCGCCGGTCGTGACCGCCGACATCGACGAGGACCGCCTGGTCGAGCTGGCCGGCACCTGAGCGCGAGGGGCCGCGGGACAAGAAGCGCGGGAAAGTGGTGAAGGAGCGCGGGGCGCAGGCTCAGGCAGCCCCTCCGTCGGCAAGCTTTCCCGCGCTGGCGCGGGAAAGTTGGGGAGCACCAGGCGTGGCCGGGCTCGGGCCCTGCGCCGCGGGTCCTACAGGCGGCCGACCAGGGCGCCCGGGTCGTCGACGACGTCGTCGACGCCGGCGGCGAGCAGCCGGTCGTCGCCGAAGCCACCGCAGCGAACGGCGATGGTGCGGATGCCCACCCGCCGCGCCGCCTCGGCGTCCCACGGGCTGTCGCCGACCAGCGTCGCGTCGGCCGGCTCCACACCGAGGTCGGCGCACGTGGCCAGCAACAGGTCGGGCGCGGGCTTCGAGGAGCCGACGTCATCGGCGTCGGCGCTGCTCAGATCGGTGCGGCCCAGCGCACCGAGGAGCGCCTCGCGCACCTCGGCGTCGGCGGAGGTCGCGATCTGGAAGGCCACCTCGCGGCGTTCGAGGTCGCCGATCAGCTCGGTCGCACCGCGGGTGGCCCGCAACCGGCCGGCACGGCTGAGGAACCGGCGTCGGTGGTCGTCGGAGATGTCGTCGCCGTCGTCGACGTGGCGGCCGAGCACCCATGGCACCAGTCGGGAGCCGCCCATGCCGATGCCCGCGTGGATGCGCCACGCGGGCACCTCGTACCCGCGCGCGGCGAAGGCCCCGCTCCACGCGATGACGTGCTGGTACACCGAGTCCACCAGCGTGCCGTCGAGATCGAGCAGCACGCCGGGCATGTACGCGTCAGGGTCCATGTCAAGGCGATGCCCAAGGGCGTCCGGTCTCAACCGCCGGTTCAACGGCGCGGTGTCCTTGGGCTCGGGATCACGAGGGGCTGTCGACGGCTCCTTGCGGGTCGATCAGGGGGTGGCTGGGCCGACGCAGGCCGTCGCCGTCGACCGCGGCCCACATGACGCCGCTGCCGTCGACCAGCACCCAGCCTTCGGCTTGTCCGGCGACCGCCTCCGACGGGAGGTACACGCGTCCGCGTTCGGGGTGATCGGCGTGGAAGACCGGTGGGACGCCGCAGCCGGCCAGGCCGGCGGAGTCGTCGGACGACTCGTTGCCCGCGCCCGGGACGGGCGGGACGTCGAGCACGATCGGCGGTGGATCGGGCGCGGCCTCCTCGTCCACCGACAGGCGGACGTGGGTGGCGCGGAGCTCGACCACCTCGCCCAGGCCGAGCGCGGCCAGCTCGTCGGGCATGCCGTCCACCGGTCGCCACGACCGGTACAGCGGCAGGCCCGTCGGCAGGTGGTGGACGAACGTGCGCTCCACGCGGACCTCGGGCTCGGCGCAGCGGCCGACGAAGGCGCCCTCGGGACCGCAGAACTCCTCGACGGTCACTACGGCCCGCAGATCGCCGGCAGCCAGGTCGAGCTCCGCCGCCACCCGGTCACGCACGGCGGTGGCGTCGCCGTCGACGAGCCGCACGCCCGGGACCTCGCCCGGGACCTCGCCGTAATCCTCGGGCACGGGACCGAGCACGCGCCCGGGGGTCACGGGGTGGACCTCCGGGTCACGCGGGGTGCGGTCGCCGACCACCGCGTCGCGGGCGGCCGCCAACGCGGCGAACGGCACGGTGGTATCGCGAACGTCCAGCGTGCCGCTCTCGTGCCATTCCGGGGTCATCCGGGACACGTGGGCGGGGTTGTCGCCCACGAGGACATCCCCGTCCGGCCGCAGCTCGTACATGGCGATGTGGACGTGGGTCCAGGTGTCCCAGCTCTCTGCCGCGAGCTCCTCGACGGTGCGCAGCACCGGCGCCCGCGGCTGCTGGATGTACTCGCCGTAGTCCAGGTCGACGATCTCGAAGCGCGCCTCCAGCGGCCAGCCGCCCGACTGCGGGGACGGTCCGGCGGGGGCGAGATCGACGCGGGTGATGCCCAGGCCGGCGACCGCAGCCGCCACCACCCCGACGAGCAGGAGGCCGGTCAGGCCCAGGCCGGCATGACGTCGGCGCCGGCGTGCGCCCGCCCGGCGCACGAGGTCAGCCACCGGCGGCTCGGCGTCGGTCTCCAGGACCGCCTGGGCGACGAGGCCCCGTAGGTCGTCAGTCATCGCCGGCCTCGCTTGTGGTCAGGGGTGCCAGGTGGGCGCGCAGTGCGGCGACGGCCCGCCGGGTGTGGGCCTTGACCGCGTCCTCGGACAGGCCCATGACCGCCGCGGTCTCGGCCACCGACAGGTCGGCGTAGTAGCGCAGCCCGAGCACGGTGCGCTGGCGGGCGGGCAGGCCCAGCACGGCCTCGCGCACCGCGATCGCGTCGGTGGGGTCGGGGACCGGCGGTCCGCCGCCCGTGCCCGCCCGGGCGTGCGCGCGCCGCTCCGCTTGCCGGCGCCGCAGCCACGAGGTGGCGAGGTTCACCCCCACCCGATGGACCCACGCTCCCGGTGCGGCCATCGCCGAGACACGCGTCCAGCGGTCGGCTGCCCGCACGAGCGCCTCCTGGGCGAGCTCCTCGGCCACGTGGCGGTCGCGGCAGTGCAGGCTCAGCGCGCCCACCAGGCGCGGGTACTCCCGGCTGGCGAACTCGGCGAACCCTGCTGGCTCCTGCACCCGGCCTCCCGGCACCCGCGGTCATACTGCACAGACGCGCGAGACGCCGGTGTGGTGTCACTATCGCAAGCGCGTCGGCGGGCCGGGCCTATGCTGCCGCTGCCATGACCATCGACGAGGACCTGCGTGCCGCCGCCGAGGCGTGGATGGCCGACGACCCCGACCCGGCGACGCGTGCCGAGGTGGCGCGCCTGCTCGCCGACGGGGACGCGGACGGGCTCACGGCGCGGTTCGGCGCCCCCTTGACCTTCGGGACCGCCGGCATCCGGGGACCGCTGGGAGCCGGGCCGGCGCGGATGAACCGCGCGACCGTGCGCCGGGTGGTCGCCGGGCTCGCGGCCTGGCTGGGCGCGCGGGGTGCGGACGGTGACGTCGTGGTCGGCCGGGACGCCCGGCACGGGTCCGCCGCGTTCGCCGACGAGGCCGTCGCCGTGCTCGCCGGCGCCGGGTTCGCCGTGCGCCACTTCACCGAACCCGTGCCCACACCCCTCGTCGCCTACACGGTGCGGGCCGTGGGCGCCGCCGCGGGGGTGCAGGTCACCGCCAGCCACAACCCGGCGGGCGACAACGGCATCAAGGTGTACCTGGCGGGCGGCCTGCCGTTGGGTGTCCCCCACGATGGTGAGATCGCCGCCGCAATCGCCGCGGTCGGTCCCCTGGCGACGGTGCCCGTCACCGCGCCCCCCGCCGCCGAGGCACCAGATGCCATGCGCACCGGCTACCTGGAGGCGGTCCGCGCCCTCGCCGGTCCGGCCCCCGACCCGGCGGGCTTGCGCATCGTCGTCACGGCCATGCACGGGGTGGGGGGCGATCTGCTGGTCGCGGCCCTGGCCGACGGGGGCTTCACCGACGTCGTCCCGGTGGCCGCGCAGCACGATCCCGACCCGGACTTCCCGACCGCGCCCCGCCCGAACCCCGAGGAACCCGGGGCGCTGGACCTCGCCCGTGCCCTCGGCGCCGAGCACGCCGCCGACCTCGTCCTGGCCACCGATCCCGACGGCGACCGCCTCGCCGTGGCCACCCCGGCCGACGGTTGGCGGACGCTGACCGGCGATGAGGTCGGCTGCCTGCTCGCCGAGCATCTGCTGGACCGCGACGCCGGCGAGCCCGGACAACCGCTGGTGGCCACCACCGTGGTGTCCTCGCGGCTGCTCGCGCGCATCGCCGAGGCTCACGACGCCGCCTACGCCGAGACGCTCACGGGCTTCAAGTGGCTCGCCCCGGTCGCCGAGGGGGCGCAGGCGGCCGGGCAGCGCTTCGTCCTGGCCTACGAGCAGGCCCTCGGCGTGATGGTCGGTGACGCCGTGCGCGACAAGGACGGCATCGCCGCGGCGGTGCTGGTCGCCACGCTCGCCGCGGACCTGAGGGCCGGCGCGACGACGCTCACCGACGCGCTCGACGGCCTGGCCCGCCGCCACGGCGTGCACGCCACGGCCGGGCGGTCCGTCGCCGTCGAGCAGCCCGAGCAGGTCGAGCGCGTCCTCGATGCGCTGCGCCGCGCCCCGCCCGCCGCGGTCGCGGGGGCCGCCGTCGTGGCGGTGGCCGACCACGCCGCGGGCCTCGTCCGCCACGCCGACGGGTCGAGCGAGCCCCTGGACACCCCGCCCGCCGACATGGTCGGGCTGGTCCTGGCCGACGGCTCCCGGTGCCTCGTCCGCCCCAGCGGTACCGAGCCCGTGCTCAAGTGCTACCTGGAGGTCGTGGAGCAGGTCGCCGGCGACGGCGTGGCGGTGGCGCGGGAACGCGCCGCCGGGCGACTCGAACGCCTCGGCGCGGCGTTCCTCGCCCTGGTCGACCGGTGAGCGCCGGGGCTCAGCGGCGGCGGGCTACAGCGGCAGCGGGACCACGTGCTCCATGCCGTCGAGCACCCGCACCCGCAGGTTGCAGTCCTGCAGGAAGCGGCGGGTGTCCTCCCATCCCTCGTAGCGACCGCCGGCCGCGACCACCTCGTCGATGCCGGAGTTGGCGATCAGCTTGGCGCAGCCGAAGCAGGGCGCCGCGGTGCAGTACAGCGTGGCACCCTCGCGCTCCTCGGGGGAGGTGAACAGCAGCGCGTTGGCCTCGGCGTGGATGGCCACGCAGTTGTCGTACGGCGCGCACATCCCCGTGTCGCTGGCCGCATGCGGGCACGCGCCGGCGTCGCAGTGGCCGTACCCGGACGGCGGTCCGTTGTAGCCCGTGGACTGGATGCGCCGCTGGCGGGTGATCACCGCTCCGACCCGGCGCCGTGCGCAGTTCGACCGGGTGGCGGCCGCGGACGCCAACCCGAGGAAGTACTCGTCCCAGGACTGCCGGCCCTGGCTTTGGGCGGGCGTCAGACGGTTGGGCACGGCGGGGCCTTTCGCGTCGGCGGCAGCAGGCCCGGGGAAACGCGGCAGGCGCCGCGGGCTCCCGGCAGCGTACGCCCGCGGGCCGGACGCCGTCGAGGCCCGGCGGTGGTCAACCGGACGGATCGGCCGGCCCGTCCGCGCCAGACGCGACGAGCACCCGATTGCGCCCGGCGGCCTTCGCGGCGAGGAGCGCGTCGTCGGCGGCCTTGATCAGCACCTCCGGGGTGTCGGCGTGCTCGGGGGCGAGTGCGACGCCGACGCTGGCCGTGATGGGCACGACCGTCGAGGCCTGCTCGACCCGGCGGCGCAACCGCTCGGCCGCGGCGTGCGCGGCGGCCCGGTCGCAGCCCGGGACGATGACGGCGAACTCCTCCCCGCCGTAGCGGGCGACCGTGTCGAAGCCACGGGCCGAGGCCATGAGCGTGGCGCCGACCTGCCGCAGGACGTCGTCGCCGACCTGGTGACCGTGCGTGTCGTTGACGGTCTTGAACCAGTCGATGTCGAGCAGGAGGAGCGCCACCTGCTCGCCCTCGTCGCCATCAGCCGCGTGCTCCGACGCACGCATGGCACGCGACACCTCGGCAGCCAGGGCGTCGTCGAACGCCCGGCGGTTGCCCGTCCCGGTCAGCCCGTCGATGGTGGCCAGTCGGCGCTGCTCGTCCAACAGGCGCGCGGCGCGCAGGGCCAGGGCGCCGTGGTCGGCGAAGCGCTCGAGGGCGCTCACGACCCGCCGCTCGATCCTGGCTTCGCCGTGCTCGGCCACGACCACCCCCAACGTCCCGCCCTCCCCTGGCAGCGGGACGACCACGAGGTTGCCGGCCGCCGGCAGCAGCCGCGCCAGGCCGTCGTCGTCGTCGTCGTCCAGGCCACCGACGAGCAGCGTGGTGCGACCGGCACATGCCCGGCGCAGGACCGAGCCGGGGCCGGCGGCAGACGGGGCCGCGGCGGCGGGCACCGTCCCGGCGTGCGCAAGGAGGGTGCTGTGGTCGTCACCGCCGAGCACGACCACCCGCGTGAACCCGAAGGTGGTGTGCAGTCGCTGGGCCAGGACCCCCGCGACCGCGGGCACGTCGTCCACCTGGTCGAGCTCCGCGGCGAACCCGGCCAGGGCCTCCAGGTCGGCGCGCCCGCGGCGGAGCTCGCGCTCGTTGACCGCCGACAGCGACGCCGTGGCGAATGCGACCACCCAGAGCACCGCCGCGTACGCCACGAGCCAGCGCCCCGGCTCGGCGCCCAGCCCGGCCGCCGTGATCACCCCGAGGTCATGCAGCTCGTGGGCCCCGTAGAGCAGGAGCGAGTGCCACAGCGCGACCTTTACGCCGGTGCGGTAGGACACCAGCAGGGTCACGCCGGCCACGTGCAGGAGCACGAGGTAGGCCACGATGCCAGCGCCACCGCCGGTGGCCGCGCCCGCCCACGCGAGGTACACGCCGTCGAGCACGAGCAGCCCCCCGACCGACCCGAGGCCAGATGCCCCGGTGCGCCGCCAGACCTCTTCGAGGCTGACCGAGCCGACCAGGTACAGGACCGTGACCGCGACGAGGTTCTCTGCCGCCACCGTCAGCGGCGTCGCGCCCATCGCCGCCGCGGCGAGGACCAGGACCGCGATCGCCCCCCGCAGCCAGCGCACGGGCGCGAGTCGCTCTGTGACGGGGACCAGCCCGTCCATTCCGGGTGCCTTCATGCCCGGGCGGACCCGGGGGGGAAGGTCAGGTCGGGGGCTGCCTCGCGCGGTGCCAGGGCGAGCTTCGGGTCCCGCCGGTCGATCCAGCCCTGGACCGACAGGAAGGCCCCGACGAGCAGCAGCAGGAGCAGGGGGACCCCCGCGCGCTCGGCGACGGGCCCGACGATGCCGGGGCCGCCCGGGGATCGTCCCGCAGAGGAGGGCGGCGGTGGCGGGGTTGACGGCGCCGATGCCGGCGGGGTGGTCACCGGCGCGGTCGCGGGCGCCGGAGCGGGGACGGGCGCCGGCTCGGCGGCCGCCGGGGGCTCGGACGCAGTCGGCGCGGCCGGAACCGGCTCCAGCACCGCTGGCGGGGGCTCCACAGCGGTTGGCGCGGGTGGTGGTGCCAGCGCGTCGGCCGTCCCCTCCACGACGTCCTGGACGGCGCCGGTGACGCCATCGACCGTGCCGCCGACCGTGTCGACGGTGCCGTCCACCGTGCCGCCGAGCGTGTCGGTGAGGGCTCCGACGGTCTCGGTGGCGGTGTCCACCACCGACCCGAGCGCCTCGTCGCCCACCAGCGGCAGGGCGGCGGCCGGACTGCCCAGAGCCAGCAGGGCGAGGAGCACGCTGGCGCAGGCCCACACGCGGCCGCGGGCTCGTGCGTCGCCCATCTCGTGGCCTCCTCTTCCCTCGCGCCCTCGCGGTGGCGGTGCCCCAGGCAGAGCACGGGCACACGCCGCTTGGGGGGATGTCGGCACCTCGAGAGCGGACCTTTAGGGTGAGCAGGCCATTCAGGTCGTGGGGTCGGTGACGGCGCCGAGGAACAGCACCGCCCCCGTCTGCGTGTCCGTGACGGCGAACAGGAACGGGCGATCTGCGCGGAACGTCGGCGGTGCGGAGACCGCCCCCACGCCGCCGGTGACGGCAGCAGCCTCGGTGCCCGACTCGTCGACGACGATGGCTGTGGCGTGGGCCACCGTGTCGAGGGAGGGGTCCACCGGCGACATCGGCGTGAGGTCGGCGGCCCCTGAGAACACCACGCCCATGCCCAGCGCGGCGAGGGGCTCCACCAGGTCCGCGTCGTAGGAGAGGTCCAGGCGGGGCAGGGACACCTGAATCTCGGCCGGCGACAGGGCGGCGGTCAGCGCCGCCCACGCGTCGTCGTCGAGGCCCGCGACCACGTCGGCCAGATCCTCACCCTCGGGTGGCAGGACCACATCCATGGCGAAGCGCTCGGACGCGCCGTAGGGCAGGCGCAGCACCTGGGTCCCATCGACGTCGGCGTACCCGAAGCGCTCGGCGGTCCCACCGTGGTGCATCATCGGCACGGTGACGTCCCCCCCGGCACCGGTGCTGAAGGGCGCGTCGGTGGTCTGGTCGGGATCGAACTGGATCGTCCAGGTGCCCTGGAAGTACAGCGCGTTCAGCAGGGCCAGCACCGCCTGGCCGTTGGGCAGCCCGAGATCCTGGGCGATGCCGTCGATCAGGCCGTGGGTGTGCTCCACGACCCACTCGTCGATGCGGTCGGCGGTGGCTTGGTCGCCGAGGTCGCCCTCTTCGGCGGTCGCGTCGAAGACGGTCCGCACGCGCTCGAGATAGTCGGCCTCCATCGGCGCGTCGATCCACAGCGAGTTGGCGACCTCCAGGGTGACGTCACTGGTCTCGGTGAGTGTGAACAGCAGGCCGGCGTGCGCGGAGCCGACCCCCGGGTCCTCCAGATGCAGCGCGGCGGCCATGTCCTCCGCGGTCTGCCCGTCCGCGCCGGCCAGGACCATGGCGAGCAGCGTGGCGACGCTCACCGGCGAGATCACGACGTTGGGGCCCTGCGCACCGACGAGCTCGTGGAGCAGGTCGAAGCCGAACGCGTTGACGCGGGTGGCGAGGTCGCGGGCGTCGTCCTCGCTCAGGGAAGCGGCGATCGCGGCACGGTCAGCCGTCTGTCCGTCCGCCGGCTGCCCGTCCCCCGGTTGCCCCTCCGGCGGGGCGGCGCCGGGGTCGGTGGCACAGGCCGCCACGAGGCACAGCGTCAGGACGAGGGTCACGGCGCGGCGTCGCATGGATGGCACTCCTTCCTCCTGTTCGACGCCGCCGCCCCGCCACGGGTTCCCGGTTCGGCGCTACAGGTTGCCGCGGCTGTCCTGCTCGCGCTCGATGGCCTCGAACAGCGCCTTGAAGTTGCCGACACCGAAGCCGCGGGAGCCGTGGCGCTCGATGATCTCGAAGAACACCGTCGGACGGTCCTGGACCGGGTGGGTGAACAGCTGCAGCAGGTAGCCCTCGTCGTCGGTGTCCACGAGGATGCCGTGGGCGGCCAGCGCGTCGAGGTCCTCGTCGATGCGCGACCAGTCGAGGCGGTCGCGCAGGTCGTCGTAGTAGGCGTCGGGGACCTGCAGGAACCGCACGCCGCCGGCCTCCAGCGCGGAGACGGTCGCCACCATGTCGTCGGTGGCCAGCGCCATGTGCTGCACGCCGGGACCGCCGTAGGCCTCCAGGTACTCATCGATCTGGGAGCGCTTCCGGCCCGGCGCCGGCTCGTTGATGGGCAGCTTCACGCGGCCGTCACCGTCCCAGAGCACCTTGCTCATGAGCGCGGTGTACTCGGTGGAGATGGCCTCGTCGTCGAAGTGCACCAGCTGGGAGAAGCCGAGGATGCGCTCGTAGAACCGGGCCCACCGGCTCATCGCCCCGAGCTCGACATTGGCCACCACGTGGTCGACGTGGCGCAACCCGATGTCGGCCACGGCACCGGGGTCGTCCAGGGCCGTGTAGCCGGGCAGGAACGCACCGTCGTAGGCGCCCCGCTCCACGAACGAGTGGATGGTCTCGCCGTAGGCGCCGATGGCGGCCACCACCACCTTGCCGGACTCGTCCTCGCGCACCTCTGGGGGCAGGACCGGCACGGCCCCGCGCTCGACCGCCGTGGCGAACGCGACCTCGGCGTCTGCGACCGCGAACGCGATGTCGCGCACACCATCGCCGTGGCGGCCCTGATGCGCCACGACCTCGTGGTCCGGGCGCAGGCCGGCGGTGAGCACGAAGCGGATGTCGCCTTGCGCGAGCACGTAGGAGGCCAGGTCGCGCACACCGGTCTCCGGGCCGGCGTAGGCGATCGGCGTGAACCCGAATGCGGTGCGGTAGTAGTGCGCGGCCTGGTGGGCGTTGCCCACGTAGAACTCGAGGTGGTGGTAGCCCTGCAGCGCCATGAGCTCGGACATGGGAGCTAGCCTCCTGGCATCTCCGGTGGTCGCAGGTCGAACTCCGCGTCGCCGATCTCCAGGATCTTCACCGGGTCGCCGCCCTGCACATGGTCGAGGATGGCCGACACGTCCAGTTCGGTGACCCCCCCGTAGAAGACATTGTCGGGGAACACGGCCACGACCGGACCGACCATGCAGGCCTCCATGCACCCGCCGGCGACCACCTTCACGTCGGTCAGCAGGCGCCGTCCCTGCTCCTCGCGCAGCATGTTGAACACGTGCGCGGCCCCGTTGGCGTTGCAACTCGGGCGTGGGTGCTCGCGGTCGCGCTCGTTGATGCACACGAAGACGAACTTGGTCGGCTTGGGCACTGGCAACTCCTCCGTCCGTGAGTCCCAGCCTACTGCGGGGGTCAGTCCAGGCCGCGCGCCGACACCGCGGGGGCACGCCACCCGAGGATCGCCTCGAGCGTGCGCACCGCGCGCACCGTGGGTTGCGTGTCGTGCACCCGCACGATGCGGGCCCCGAGCGACACGGCGGCCACCGCCGCTGCCAGGGACGCCTCCGCACGCTGGTCCACGGGGACACCGAGGACCTCGCCCAGGAAGTCCTTGTTGGACAGCGCGACCAGGACCGGGTAGCCGAGCGCGCACAGCTCCGGCAGCCGACGCGTCAGCTCCAGCGAGTGCGCGGTGTTCTTCCCGAAGTCGTGGCCCGGGTCGATGACGAGGCGCTCGGCGGGAACGCCCCGTCGACGTGCCTCGGCCACCAGGCCGGCGAGCCGTGCCGCGACCGCCGTGGTGACGTCGGGCAGGTAGGTCGGTCGGAAGGGGCGGGTGCGCGGAGGCCCGCCGGCGTGCATCACGACCAGGGCGGTCAGGGGGCGCGCGGCCACGACGTCGGCGATGTCGGGCTCGGACATCCCGCTGACGTCGTTGACGATGTCCGCGCCGGCGTCGAGGGCGTCCGCGGCCACGGCGGCCCGGAACGTGTCCACCGACAGCGGCACGTCGCTGCGGGCCCGAAACGCCTCGACGAAGGGCAGGACCCGCCGGCGCTCCTCATCGACGTCCACGTCGGTGCCGGGACCGGCCTTCACGCCGCCGATGTCGATGATGTCCGCCCCGGCCGCGACTTGGGCCATGGCGTGGTCGAGTGCGGCGTCGAGCTCCCAGGTGCGCCCCCCGTCGGAGAAGGAGTCGGGGGTGCGGTTCACGATCGCCATGACCGCGACCCGGCGCTGCAGGTCGAAGGTCCGGGTGCGCAGCCGCAGTCGCATCACCGTCCATGGTAGGCATACTGACAGGGCGAAGGGCTGCCGCGGGCCGCCCGAACAGCTGAACCCGGAGAGGTGATGTGCAGTGACGGGCATGGGACTGCCGCCCCCGCCCGGCGGGCAGCCACCGCTGCCGCCCCCGCCGGCCCCGGGCTCGCCGGAGCGCCCGCCACCGACAGGCCCCGGCCCTGCCGCCGGCGGGGCGGCCGGGCCCGGCCCGATCGCGGTGCGCCCGCTGAACCTCGGCGAGATGCTGGACGGGGCGTTCAAGCTGCTTGCGGCCAACTGGCGGGCGATCCTCATCGTGACCGCGATCTTCGTGGTCCCGATGCAGCTGCTGTCCGCCTACCTGCAGCGGGGGGTGCTCGGCGCAGGGCTGCTCGACGTGTTCACCGACCCGACCGCGGTGGACGCCCTGCTGCTGCAGGCAGGCGGGACCGGACAGGACATCGCCGCCCTCCTCTCCTTCGTCAACGGTCTGGTCCTCATCCCGCTGGTCACCGGGACCGTGGCGGCGGTGGTCGCCACCTCCTACCTGGGCGGCACCGCGGACGCGGGGACGGCTTTGGCGTCGGGGCTGCGCCGATGGTGGGCGCTGATCGCGGCATGGGTGCTGCTGATCGTCGGCTGCACGCTGCCGGTCCTGGTGGCCGGTGCGGTGATCGGCGGGGCGGCGGTGGCGGGCCTGCCGGTCCCGCTCGTCGTGGTGCTCGGCATCGTGCTCGTCCTGGGCGGGCTGGCCGCCGCCCTGGCGATCGGGTCGCTGTTCGCCGGGGCGGCCCCGGCGATCGTCGTCGAGCAGCTCGGGGCGATCGCGGGACTGCGCCGCTCCGCCCGCCTGCTGCGCCCGCGGCTGCTGCCCGTCATCGGCATCCTGGTCCTGGCGTCGCTGCTGATCTCGGTGCTGTCGATGGCCCTGGGGGGCATCCCGCAGCTGGCCGGCCTGCTGATCGGCGATCGCTTCGGCTGGGTGCTCGTGGCGGTCGGGGGCGTGCTGGCCGGTCTGATCACCACCCCGCTGCTTGCGATCGTGGTCACCCTGCTGTACTTCGACGGCCGGGTCCGCCAGGAGGCGCTGGACCTGCGGCTCACCGCCGAGGGCCTCTCGGCGCCCGACGCCGGTGGCCTGCCCGCAGGGTGGTCGAGCTGACCGTCGCGCTGCCTGTCCCGGCCGCTGGTGCCGACGCGGTGCGCCGTGTGGTGGCGGAGGTGCTGGCGCGACCCGAGTACGCCGAGGCCACCCCGTCGCTCACCGCGCGCATCCGCGGGTGGGTCGGCGAGCAGCTGGGCCGTCTGCTGGATGCCGTGCTCGGCACGGGCCAGGCGTCGCTCGTCGGGTCGCTGCTCCTGGTTGCCGCGGTGGCGGCCATGGTGGTGCTGGCCGTGCGCTTCGCCCGCTCGGTGCGCCGGGATCCGGGCACAGCCGTGGTCACCGCCGAGGGGGTCGGGCGCGCCCCGGCGGACTGGATCGCCGAGGCGGACGGGCACGAGCGTGCCGGGCGCTACCGCGAGGCCGTGCGGTGCCGCTACCGGGCCCTGGTCGCGTTCCTGGCTGTCGCGGGCGTCGTCGACGAAGCGCCCGGGCGCACGGCGGGGGAGTACCTCGCCGAGACTCGTCGCCGCCGCCCCGAGGTCGGCGAGGAGGTCGCCGCCGTGACCGCCGCGTTCGAGGCCGCCTGGTACGGCCATGCACCGGTGGACCGGGCCATCCTCGACCAGGTGCGTGACCGGGCCGCGGCTGCCCGCACCGCCGTCGCCGGCACCCGCGCCGGCGCCCGCCCCGCGGTCGCCGCCGCACCGGGTGGTGCGCCGTGACCACCGACCGTCGCCGCGCGCTGCGCCGGGGAGTGCCGCTCGCCGTGATCGCCGTGGCCGTGCTGCTCGCCGTGGCGGTGGCGGGAGCCCCCGCCCAGGACGGCCCGCCACTGGACCCCCGCGTGACCGGACCGGTCGGGACCAAGGGACTGGTGGACGTGCTGGCCGCCCTGGACGTCGAGGTGAGGGTCACCGACGAGGTGGAGGCCGACGACGCCATCGCCCTGCTGCTCACCGACGACCTCGACGAGGACGGTGCCGCGTCGTTGCGCCGCTGGGTCCGCGACGGGGGCACGCTCGTGGTCGCCGACCCGGCCAGCACCTTCGCGCCGGAGATCGTGGGCACGACGAGCCTCGGCCCGCTGCAGACGTCCCTGCCCCGGGGATGCGAGGCGGTCGCCCTCCGCGACGTGGACCGTGTGTCCGCGCGGGGCGGGGCGGTCTACGAGTCGGCGGCCGGCGACCTGGCCTGCTTCCCGCGGGCGGGCGGGCACTGGCTGGTCGCGGCGTCCGAGGGAGCGGGGACGGTCGTGGCGATCGGGGGCGCGGGCGCGTTCACCAACCGCGGCTTGGGGGAGGCCGACAACGGCGTGCTCGCTGCGGCGCTGCTGGCCCCCGCGGCCGGCGGGAGCGTGGCCTTCCTGCGTCCGGCCGCACCCGGCGAGGGCGAGGCGAGCCTGGGCGACCTCGTCCCCGACCCCGTGCGGTTCGCCCTGGTGCAGCTGCTCGTCGCGTTCCTCGTGGTGGTGGCGTGGCGGGCCCGCCGGCTGGGCGACCCGGTGCGTGAGCCCCAGCCGGTCCAGGTCGCCGGTTCCGAGCTGGTCGTCGCGGTCGGCAACCTCCTGCAGCAGACGGGCGCCCGGGGGCAGGCAGCCCGCCTGCTGCGCGACGACCTGCGCCGGGACCTCGCCGACCGCCTCGGCCTGCCCGCCGACAGCCCGCCCGATGCGGTGGCCGCCGCCGTGGCCCGCCGCACCGGTCGGCGCCCCGAGGACCTGATCGCTCTGCTGACCGGTGCCGAGCCGGCCGGGGAGGCCGGGCTGGTCGTGCTGGCCGCCGAGCTCGAGCGGGCGCGCCGCGCCGCGCTGGACGAGACCACGCCGACGAAGGAGCCCGCCCGTGTCCGCTGATGCCCCGACGACCGCCGCCCGCGAGGCGATCGTGGCCGTCCGCGACGAGGTCGCCAAGGCGGTCGTCGGCCATGACCGGGCGGTGACCGGCC
This sequence comes from Egibacteraceae bacterium, assembly GCA_040905805.1. Taxonomy (NCBI): domain Bacteria; kingdom Bacillati; phylum Actinomycetota; class Nitriliruptoria; order Egibacterales; family Egibacteraceae; species Egibacteraceae bacterium. The sequence continues at coordinate 47,488 of JBBDQS010000114.1, forward strand.
TGCTCGCCGCGCTGCTGATCCGCGGTCACGTCCTGCTCGAGGGGGTCCCCGGGACCGCCAAGACGCTGCTCGTCAAGGCGCTGGCCGCTGCCCTGCGCCTGGACCAGCGCCGCATCCAGTTCACGCCGGACCTGATGCCCTCCGACGTGCTCGGCCAGCTGATCTACTCGCCGGGCGACGCCAGCGGGGGCACGGAGGGCGCATTCCGCTTCCGGCGCGGGCCGGTGTTCACCAACCTGCTGCTCGCCGACGAGATCAACCGCACGCCCCCCAAGACCCAGGCGGCGCTGCTGGAAGCCATGGAGGAGCACCAGGTGTCCCTGGAGGGTCAGGCGCATCCGCTGCCCGAGCCGTTCGCGGTCATCGCGACCCAGAACCCCGTCGAGTACGAGGGCACCTACCCCCTGCCCGAGGCACAGGTTGACCGGTTCGTCTTCAAGCTGCTGGTCGGCTACCCCACCGCCGACCACGAGCGGATGGTGCTCGCCCGCCACCACGCCGGCATGGACCCCCATGACATCGCCTCGCTCGGTATCCACGCGGTCGCCGGTCCGGAGGACCTCGTCGCCGCGCGACAGGCGGTCGGGGGGGTGCGCGTCGAGGATGCCGTGCAGGCCTACATCGTGGCGATCGCCCGGGCGACCCGGGAGTCGCCCTCGTTGGCGCTCGGGGTCAGCCCGCGGGGGTCCGTGATGCTGTTGCACGCCGCCAAGGCGTGGGCGTGGTTGGCCGGCAAGGCGTACGTGACCCCCGACGAGGTCAAGGCGGTCGTGCCGCCGACGTTGCGCCACCGTGTCCGGCTGCGGCCCGAGGTCGAGCTCGAGGGGGTCACCGCCGACGGCGTCCTCGACGGGCTCCTCGCCGCGGTGCCCGTCCCGCGGTGACCGGCTGGCTGCCCGTCCCGACCTGGCGCCTGGCTGCGCTGGCAGCCGTCCTGGCCGTGGTGGTGGCGATCGCGCCGTTCGGCGCACGGACGTCGCTGCTGGCGGTCAACGTGGCGTTGGTCGCGGCGGCGGCCGTCGACTGGGCGCGGGCACCGCGTCCCGCGCGCCTGGAGGTCGGCCGCGACCTGCCGGGGGTGGTCGCCCTGGACGGTGCGGTCGACGTCCGGTGGTCGGTGGCCAACCCCACCGGGCGCCCGGTGCGGGTCCGGTTGGCCGACCAGCTCGCCCCGTCGCTGCGAGCGGAGGCCCGCACCGCCCGCCTGACGGTGCCGGCGCGGGGCCGTGGGCAGGAGGCGACCCGGCTGCACCCGTCGCGGCGCGGACGGTTCACCCCCACCACCCTGACCGTCCGGGTGGAAGGCCCGTGGGGGCTCGTGGCCCGCCAGGCCGACCGCCACGTGCCCGGGGAGCTGCGCGTGTACCCGCCGTTTCGTTCCCGCGAGGAGGCGGAGCTGCGCATCACCCGGGCACGCATCCTCGATGTCGGTCTGCGGTCGGCGGCTGGGCGCGGGGGCGGAACCGAGTTCGACCAGCTGCGCGAGTACACGATCGATGACGAGTTCGGTCGCATCGACTGGGCCGCCACCGCCCGGGTCGGCAAGCCGATCGTCCGGTCCTACCGCGCCGAGCGCAACCAGACGGTGCTGTGCCTGCTCGACACGGGGCGGGTCATGGCCGGCCGGGTGCGGGTGCCGGAGTCCGCGCAGCGGGACCCGGGGGGTGGGCCGGATGCCGGGATCCCGCGCCTGGAGCATGCGATGGACGCCGTGATGATGCTCACCGCGGTCTCCACGCGGCTGGGCGACCGTGCGGGGCTGGTGGCGTTCGCCGACACGGTGCGCAGCGTCGTCGCCCCCGGGCAGCGCCGCGACCAGCTCGGTCGGGTCACGGCCGCGATGTACGACCTGGACCCGCGGCTGGCGGAGAGCGACTACCGGGGAGCCTTCGCCGAGACGCTGGCGCGGTTTCGCCGTCGGGCGCTGCTGGTGGTGCTCACCGAGCTGGCCGAGCAGGCCGTGGCCGAGACGCTCCTGCCCGCGCTGCCGTTGATCGTGCGCGACCACGTGGTGCTGGTCGCCGCGGTCCGCGACCCCGACGTCGACCGGTGGGCGCATGCCACACCGGCGGGTGCCGGCGCCGCCTACCGCAAGGCGGCTGCGGTGCAGTCCCTCGATGCCCGGCGACGCACGGTCGCACGTCTGCGCGGACTGGGCGCGGTGGTCGTGGACGCCACGCCGGGCCGCCTTGCGCCCGAGCTGGCCGACGCGTACCTGCACGTGAAGGCCACCGCGCGGCTCTAGGCACCTGTCCGGAGGGACGGGAAAGCGCCCGGACCGGACAGTGTCGGGTGGGGGGCGGGGGGGGTTACCGTCATGGTGGCCCCGCCTGCCCGGCGGGGGCTCCGTCGATGAAGGAAGCCCGCCGTGTCGTCGTTCAGACCGGTCAACACGCTGCGCCGCAGCCTGTTCATCCGCCCCGCCGTGTTCGTCGTGGGCGGCGTGGCGCTGTGCGTGGTCACGCTGGCCATCGACGCCAGCGCCGTGGGCGCGCTCATCCCGAGCGTCCTGCACTTCTCGGCGGAGACGGCCCGCACGCTGCTCGGCACGATGGCGGGGGCGATGCTCACGCTGGCCGGCATCACGTTCTGGGTGCGCGCCGCCTCGGTGCAGCTCGCCGCTGGGCAGTTCTCCAACCGGGTCGTGCACGGCTTCCTGGAGGACTGGTTCCAGCAGTCGATCATGGGCCTGCTGCTCGGGATCTTCGCCTACATCATCGGGGTGTTCCGCGTCATCCCGGCGGCGAGCAGCCTGGCCGACACCCCGCAGCTGTCGGTCAACCTCGCGCTCGGGCTCGCGGGCGGCTCGGTGCTGGTGATCCTTCACGCCATCCGCAACGCCGTGCAGTCCATGCAGGTCGACCAGCTCGCCCGCCGCATCACCGACGAGACCGTGGAGCGCATCGCCCTCCTGCCCCCGCTGGCCGAGGCGATGCCGGTGCGGGACCTCCCGCCGCCGCCCCCGCCGCTGCGGCGCGGCACGGTCATCCGGGCGACCGCCAGCGGGTGGGTCCACCGCCTCGACGAGACCGGGCTGCTCGCCCGCCTGCCCGGCCACGTCACGGTGCGCCTGGAGGTCCGGGCCGGCCTGTTCGTGCTCCGCGGCCGTCCCGTCTGCACCGTGTGGGGCGCCGACCTCGATGCGGCGACCGTCGCGGGGGTGCGCTCCCAGATCCGGCTCGGCCGCAACCGGCCGGAGAGCGGCGACATCGAGTCGGGCATCCAGCAGCTGGTCGACCTCGTGGTCGGCTCCCTGTCCAACGGCCTGTCCGACACCACGGGAGCCCACGAGGTCCTGGCCCACGTGGAGATGGTCCTGGCTGAGCTGTCCTGCCGCCAGCTGGCATCCCAGGGCTACACCGACGAGCGGGGCCGCCTGGTGCTGCGCGCCCGGGAGTTCACCTGGAGCGACTACGTGCGCACCGCGTTCGACCGCCTGCGACGCGCGACAGGGTCCTTCCCCGAGGTGACCGTGGCGATGGTCACCCTGCTCGGCACGCTCGCCCGCGACCTCGAGGCGGCCGGTCACCCCGACCGTGCCGCGCCCGTGTGGCGGCAGATGCGGATGGCGGTGGAGGCCTCGGAGGCGGGCAACCTGTTCGCCGACGACCTCGAGTCGATCCGCGAGGCCGCCGAGCGCCAGCGCACGGCCAGCTACGAGGAGACCGCCGCCGGGACTGCCGCGAGCGACGAGGCGCTTCCAGCCCCCGTGGAGGCGGGCACCGACGCGGTGCGTCCGCCCCCGGCTCCGCTCGACTACGCGGAGGCCGCCCACGCCGGCTCGTCGGCTTCCCCGAGCGCGCCGGTCAACCCCCTCGACGCGGCCGAACTGCCGCGTGTGACCACGTAGGCGAGGAAGCCCACCTCGGCAGTGACGCCGATCCCGACCCGGGCCCAGGTGGGCAGGGCGGAACCGGTGACGAACCCCTCGATCAGCCCGGCGACCACGAAGACGCCCGTCAGGCCGATCACGATCACCACCGCCCGTCGGCCCTCGGCCACCAGGGCCTCGCCGCGGGGACGGTCGCCCGGGTCGATCAGCGTCCACCCGAGCCGCAGGCCGGCGGCTCCCGCCACGAACACCGCCGTCACCTCGAGCAGGCCGTGCGGCAGGATGAGGCCCCAGAACCGCGGCATCTCCCCGGCTGCGGCGAACAGCCCGGCGGCCAGGCCCAGGTTCGCGCCGTTGAAGACCAGCACGAAGGCGGTCGGCACGCAGGCGAGGATGCCGCCGGCGAAGGCGATGATGCCCACCCGGATGTTGTTGGTCGTGACCTCCGAGGCGAACTGGGCCGAGGCGCTGGACGAGTAGTAGGCCTCGAAGTCCTCTTCGACGTACGCCTCCCGTACGGCCTCGGGGCCGCTGGCCTCAAGCGCCGCCGGCGACCCGCCGAGCCACAGCGCCACTGCGACCGCAGGGGCCAGGAACAGCAGCGTGGCGACGCCGACGAAGGCGCGGGCGTGCCAGAGTGCGGCCGGGAAGGTGTCCGCCACGAACCGGCCGGCGGCGCGCGCGGTGCGCGGACGGGTACCGTAGATCAGGGCACCGGCCTGGGCGACCAGCCCGGTCAGGCGGGCGGTCAGCGCCGGCTCCCGGTACGTCGTCCGTGCCACCGACAGGTGCGTGGAAACCTGCTGATAGAGCCGCACGAGCTCGTCGAGCTCCTCGACGGACAGCCTCCCGACCCGCCGTGACGCACGCCGGGTGAGCGCGCCGAGGCGGTCCCACGCCGGCTGGTGGGTCGAGATGAAGCGGTCGATGTCCACGGACAGGAGAGTGTAGGCAGTGAGCGGTGTCGTGACCCCGGAGGCCGTCCACCTCGAGTTCGAGGCGGCCGGCGTCGGATCACGCGCGATCGCCCTCGCCCTGGACCTGCTGCTGCAGGCGGTGGCGGTCGTCTTGCTGTTCGTGAGCCTCGGCCTGGTGGCGGAGGGGACCGGGGCGGGCGTGCCCGAGTGGGTGGGAATCACGGTGACGCTGCTGCTGGTGTTCGCCGTCATGTTCGGCTACCCGGTCGCCATGGAGACCCTCTGGCGCGGCCGGACGCTCGGCAAGGCGGCGATGGGACTGCGTGTGGTGACCCGCGAGGGTGCCCCGGTGCAGTTCCGGCACGCCGCCATCCGTGCCGCGCTGGGCCTCATCGACTTCTACCTGGCGTTCGGCGGGGTGGCGGTCGTCACCGCGCTGGTGACCCGGGAGCACCAGCGGCTCGGCGACCTTGTGGCGGGCACTCTGGTCCTGCGCGAGCGCACGGGTGCGCGGGCCCCGACCGCCGTGCGGTTCGCGGTCCCCGTCGGCGCGGAGCCCTACGCCTCCACGATCGACCCGGCCGGGTTGACGACCGACGACTACGCAGCCGTGCGCGGCTACCTGTTGCGTGCCGGTGAGCTCGCGCCGGCCGTGCGGGCGGACCTCGCGCGACGGATCGCCCGCCCGATCGCCGCCCGCCTGCGCCACCAGCCACCCGAGGGCGTGTCCCCGGAGCTGTTCCTGGTCTGCGTCGCGGCCCGCTACCAGGCGCGCGGTGGCATCGGCGCACGGACGACGTCGGGGGCGACCGCAGCGACGACGGCGGCGCCGATCCCGCCGCCGGCGTCCACACCATCCCCGCCCGGAGAGGGGTTCGCCCCCCCGGGATGACGGGCGCCCGGGAGCTACGATGACGCCCGCCGACCCCGTGATGGGACGTGATGGGCATGACGCGTCTGCTCGCCGAGGACCTCCTGCTGCTGTGCTGGAACGACGAGAAGGGTGGGCTTCACCAGCGGTGCTCGACGACGGTGGGACCGGGGATCGGTGGCGCCCTGGTCATCGACGCGGTGCTCGCGGGGGCCCTGGTCATCGCCGACGACCGGGTGCAGGTGACCGGCACCGACCCCGGCGACCTGATGCTCACCGAGGTGGTGGCTGCGGCTGGCCGGCGACGGCCGCCGGGTGTGACGAGGCTCGTGCAGGAGGTGGGCACACCGAGCCGGTACAAGGCGATCCGTGACCGCCTGGTCGAGCAGGGAGTGCTCCGCGCCGACCGACGTCGTGTGCTCGGACTCGTCCCCTCCACCCGTTTTCCGCCCGCCGACCCTGCCAAGACCGAGGTGGTGCGGGAGCGGGTGCGCGAGCTGCTCACCGGGCGGGCGGACCCCGCGGACGCCGAGCCGCGGACGGTGATGCTGGCCAGCCTGGCCGTCCCGACCGGCGCCATCGACGTGCTGGTGGCCCGTGGGGAGCGGACGCGGGCACGCCGACGGGCCGAGGCCTTCAGCAATCCCCATGCCGCCCTTGGCATCGGTCAGGCGGTCCAGGAGGCGCAGATCACGGCGATGGCCGCCGTGGCAGCGGCCGTGACCGCGGGCACGGCCACGTCGACTGCGGGTGCGCCCCAGCAGCCCGACTGGACCACGGCACCGGTTCGCGACCCACGACGCGACGCGGGCGCGGGGGACGGTCACGCGGAGGAGTCGGTCGCGCACGCGCCGACTGCTCACGAGCAGGAGCCGGCGACGGACGTGCCCGTGCGCACCGTGCGGGTCGAGGAGGCGCCGGCCGAGGACCTGCCGCCCGACCCCGTGCAGGTCGACGAGCCGGTCGCGGACGTGCCGGCGCGCCCCGCACCCGTCGGGCAGCCGGTCGCGGACGTGCCGGCGCGCCCCGCACCGGTGGGGAAGGTCGGTGCCGCGGCAGTGGACGAGGCGGGTGCTCGGCGACGGGCGCAGCCCCCACCGGAGGGCGATGTGGGCGTCGCCGGCCGCGTGGGCGTGGGCATCGGGGTCGGCGCCGCCCTGCTCATCGGGATCGGCGTCGTCCGCCGGCGGCTGGCACCCCGCGCGCGCAAGCGCCCGCCAGACGACTGACGCCGTCCTCATGGCCGGGTCCGCGTGACCGCGTCAGCCCGAACCAGTGGAGGGACCATGACAAGCCCCGGCAACGAGCGACAGACCGTCGTCGCGTTCCCCATGCCGCTGACGCCCCGGGCGTCGCGCATCCTTGCGCAGGCGGCCGAGCAGGCGCGCGTCCACGGTGCGGACAGCTTCATCGGGGTGGAGCACATGGTGATGGCGGTCCTGGCCGATCCGAACAGCGTCCCGACCCAGGTGCTGGCAGGCCTCGGCATGGCCGACGAGCGCGGACCTCGACGGCCGTTCGGCGCGATTCCGGGAGCCCCGGAGCTCGTGCGGTTGGCCACGCGGCTGGGTCTTGGTTACCGGCCGGTAGATGGGGTTGCGGGGACATATCTGTCCGTCCCACCCCATCTACCGCCGGGTAACCTGCGTGCAGCGCTGAGGCCGAGCAGGGCGCTAGCGCTGCGAACCCACGAGAAGTCGCTTCGCACGGGCGAGCACCTCGTCGAGCATCGCCTCGGTGAGCCGGCCGGTGAAGGTGTTCTGCTGGCTCACGTGGTAGCAGCCGAGCAGCGTCACGCGACCGATCACCACCTCCGCCCCGTGGCCGAACCGCGGCTTGGGGCGCACCGGACCGAGCAGGCGCAGAGCGGCGTCCCAGGCATAGCCGCCGAGGGCGAGTACGACCCGGGCTGGCAGGAGCGCGAGTTCCGCGGCGAGGTAGGGCAGGCAGCGGTCGCGCTCGCCGGGCAGGGGCCGGTTGGCCGGCGGGGCGCATTTCACGGGCGCGCTGACCCAGCAGTCGGTCAGGGCCAGCCCGTCGCCGCGGTGGTGGGCGGTCGGCTGGTTGGCCAGTCCGGCCCGGTGCAGCGCCGCGTAGAGGAAGTCGCCCGACCGGTCGCCGGTGAAGATCCGGCCGGTGCGGTTGGCGCCGTGGGCTGCGGGGGCCAGACCGACGACGACCAGGCGCGCCGCAGGATCGCCGAAGCCGGGAACGGGGCGACCCCAGTACTGCTCGCCGGCGTAGGCGGCGCGCTTCTCGTGGGCGACGGTCTCCCGCCAGGCGACCAGTCGCGGGCACGCGCGGCAGTCGATGACGTCGCGCTCGACTGCGGCGAGATCGCTCCACGTCATGACGGGCACCGTAGCGGGCACCGTGCGCCTGGGTATGGTCGGCCCCGATGCATGTCGTCGTGCTCGCCGACACCCATATCCGGCGCGGCTCCTCGCGCCGGCTGCCGGAGCGAGCGGTCGCGGCACTGGAAGATGCCGACGTCGTGCTGCACGCCGGCGACATCATGGTTGGCGACGTCCTCGACGACCTCGGCCGCTACGCCCCCGTGTACGCCGTGCTGGGCAACAACGACCAGGAGCTCGAGGGCGCGCTCCCCGAGGCGCTCGACCTCGACCTCGGTGGGCTGCGGGTGGGGATGATCCACGACAGCGGCGCTCGGCGCGGGCGTCCCGCGCGCCTGCGCCGCCGCTTCCCGGATGCCGACCTCGTCGTGTTCGGGCACAGCCACGATCCCGTCAACGAGCCCGGCGTCGACGGTCAGTGGCTGCTCAACCCGGGGTCGCCGACCGAGCGGCGGCGCCAGCCACATCACACCATCGCCGTGTTCGACGTGGATCAGGGCCGGCTCGTCGCCCCCGAGATCATCGCGGTGTCGTGACCCAGGCCGTCGAGGCAGAGCGTCTCAGTCGGCGAACTCGAACTGCAGTCCCTCGACGCAGGCCTCGTACTTGGCGGTCAGCTCGTCGGTGTCCTCCGCGCCGATGAAGATGTTGGCCAACCGGTAGCTGTATGCGTCCTGGTCGTGCATCTCGGATAGCCGCACGCCCTCGCGGGGCTCGAGGTCGATCACCGTGCCCGGGATCTGCTCCTGCAGCGCGGCGATCTCCTCGTCTGTTGGACTGCGGGTCACGAGCCCGTCCTCGAAGCGACGCAGGAACCACTTCGCCGAGCAGTTGTGCGGCCCCTTGCCCTCCAGCACCGGCGGCGGCCAGCCGAGGGCGAGGTTGACCATGAAGGCGTGGTTGGGGATGCCGTCGACCGCCTCGAACAGCAGGGCGTGCGACTGGGAATGGCGCGTGTTGACCTCGAGCAGGCGCACCAGGTCGGTGTCCTCGTTCCAGAAGAACTCGATGTTGAAGGTCGACCGGTCCACGCCGACCTGCCGGATGATGCGCCGCGACATGTCCGCCATGCACGCCCGCACGCGCTCGGGCAGGCGGGAGGGGTACTCGTAGCGCAGGAAGGTCGAGGAGTCGGGGTAGCGCAGCGAGTCCACCACACCGTAGATGTCGATCTGGCCGTGCAGGCTGTAGCCCTCGACCGTCGCCATGTGGCCGGTCAGGGTCTCCTCGGCCAGGCACGAGGTGGGCGGGGCGCTGCCGACCACAGGGGGCAGCTCGACCTGGGACAGCAACCAGCCGAACGGCTCGCCGACCCGGGCGACGCCTTCGCGGATCTGGGCGAGCGCCCGGGTGAACACGCCTGTGTCGGTGACTTTGAACGCCAGCTCCGAGGAGAAGGCCTTGATCGGCTTCAGCCAGAAGGGGAAGTCGAGGGTCAGGCGGTCGAGCGCGTGCTCGTCCCAGGGATCGACCACCTGGAAGGTGACGTTGTCGTCGAGGACCTTGGCCTGCTCGACGCGGCTCCAGAACTTGTGCTCGCACTTCAGCCGGCTCTCCAGCGACGTGGTGGGCAGGCCGAACCGCTCGCACAGGATCGGCAGCATGCAGCTCACCGGGAAGTCCCAGTAGCCCACGATCGCATCGATGTCGCCGTCGAAGGCCTCGAGCTCGCGGGTGGCCTTTTGGATCAGGTCGGGCACGGGGATCTCGTCGCGGTGCTGCAGCTCGTCGATCGACAGCAGCGGGTGGTAGGTCAGCTCGTCGGCTCTGGGCACGCGCTGCAGGCTCGTGAGATTGCGATCGTCGAGTCCGAGCACGAAAACGTTGTAGGCCATAGGCGGCCTCCCTTCTGCTTCCAGTCCTAGCCGGGGAGGTCCCGGCTCAAACGGATTGTCGTACGGCCAGCCGTCGGCGCACGGGGTCGCGGGGACACCGACATGGCCTAGTCCTTCGGGGGTGAGTCCCAGTCGGTGACGTCGTGTCCGGCTTCACGCGACAGGATGTCGAGCGCGGCGACGGCACCCGCGCCCGCGGAGATGATCGCCTGGCTGCGGTTCGGCCGGGCGATGCGCCCGACCGCGTAGCAGCGGTCCACGCTCGTGCGCTGCTCGCGGTCCACGACCACGCCGGCGCCGGCGACCTCGGCGCCGAGCTGTTGGGCAAGGCGTCCCATCGGCTTGCCGCCCGCGAGGACGAGGTAGTCCGCGCGCTCGGAGGCGCCACCGGCGGTGGTGACCACGAAACCCGCGTCCTCGCGCGAGGCCGCCGTGACCTCGTCGTCGCGGACATCGCCACCCTGCTCGCTGACCTGCCGGCGGGCGACCGCCTGCAGCTCGGTCCCGCCGGTGTCGGGTGCCCCGAGGTAGTTGTGCAGCTGCGCGTAGTGCATGGCCGTTGCGTCCTGGCCGTACACCACCGCGTCCAGCCCGTTCTTCGCCAGGAAGAGCGCGGCGGACAGGCCCCCCGGGCCGTCGCCGACCACGATCACCCGCGTCGCGTCGGCGCTCACGTCAGGAACTCCAGGATCGCCGCGGCGATCACGTCGGGCTGCTCGAGGGCGGCCCAGTGCGCTGCCGCCGGGATGACCCGCACGCGCGAGACCGGGATGTCGCGGTGCAGCTCCTCGGTCATGCGCAGCGGGGTGGACCGGTCGTGGTCGCCGACGAGCAGCAGGGTCGGCTGGCCGATGCTCTCGCGCTTGGTGGACGGCGCCTTCGCCAGCGCCCGGCACGACTTCGCGTAGCTGTTCGGGTCGTTGCGCAGGAACAGCTCGCGCAGCAGGCCGGTGAGCTGGGGCAGCTTGGCGTGGGTGCGGGGGGCCAGGGCGCCGGGCAGCCAGTCGTCGACGAGGGCGTCCATGCCATCGGCCTCGACCATCTCGGCACGTTTGGCGTAGACCTCCTTGGCCGGTGGCTCGAAGTAGGAGATGCCACCGAGCAGGACGAGGTTGTCCACCACCTCGGGCTTGCTGATCGCCAGATGCTGGGCGACGAGGGTGCCCATGGAGTGGGCCACCAGCGTCACCGCGGGCAGCTCCAGGGCTCCGATCAGGGCCTCGACGTCGCCCGCCCAGGTCTTGATGGAGTAGGCGCCCTTGGTGTGCTCGCTGCGGCCGTGGCCCCGCAGGTCGAGCGCGACGACGTGGTGGTGCAGGGCCAGGTTGTCGATCACCCCCTGCCAGGCGTGCAGCGTGCCGCCCAGGCCGTGCACGAGCACCACCGGGGGGCCTTCGCCCCGGCTGATGTAGTGGTGCTTGACGCCGTTCAGCTCGATGAACATGCCGGCTCCGCGGTCGGGTCAGAGAGGTCGGGTCATACTACGGGCCATCGGACGACCGCGACGAAAGGCGGCCCGCGTGGCCCGCATTGAAGCGACGACCCATATCGAGGCCGAGCCCCAGCACGTCTGGGACGTCCTGGTCGACTGGGAGGGACAGGCACGCTGGATGCGTGACGCCCACAGCGTGACGGTGGTCTCCCCGCACCGCGAAGGTGTCGACGTGACGTTGCGCTGCCGCACCGACATCGTCGGAGGCCTGCGGGGCGCGCACCGGCCCGGCGGATCGTTGCTCATGGTCACCGACGACATGGTGGTCACCGAGTGGGAGGAGCCCCGCATCATCGGCATCCGCCACCTCGGCCGGGTGATCCGGGGGGTGGGCGCGTTCGAGCTGGCGCCCACCGCCGACGGCACCCACTTCACCTGGTGGGAGGAGATCGACGTTCCGCTGGGCGCGCTCGGCGAAGCGGTGACGACCGTCGGCGTGGTGCCGGTGGCGCGCCGGGTGTTCCGCGCGAGCCTGGCGGGGCTCAAGCGCGTGTGCGAGTCGACCAGCGTGCGTCCGTAGGGTGGCCGTGCAACGGATCAGCTCCGGCTCCCCCTGGGAGTCGGTCATCGGCTTCAGCCGCGCTGTGCGCGTCGGTGACCGGGTCCTGGTCTCGGGTACCGGGCCGGTGTGGCCCGACGGGACATGCGATCCCGACCCCGCGGTGCAGGCGCGCCGTTGCCTCGAGATCATCGCCGCGGCGTTGCACGAGGCGGACGCGGACGCGTCGCAGGTCGTGCGCACGCGGATGTACCTCGTCGAGGCCGGCGACGTCGACGTGGTGGGCCGCGCCCACGCCGCGGCGTTCGGCGACGTCCGACCGGCCACCACGATCGTGGTCGTGACCGGCCTGGCCGATCCGCGCTGGCGGGTGGAGATCGAGGCCGAGGCCTACCACTGCTGATCGCCTCGCCAGGCGACGCGGCGCCGATCGAGGAGCTCCGCCAGCACGTCGGGGCGGTCGCTCATGATCCCGTCGACCCCGAGGTCGAGCAGCCACGCCATCTGGTCGGGGTCGTCGATGGTCCACACGTGCACGGCCAGACCACCGGCCTGCGCGTCGGCGACGAACGCCGGGGTGACGACCTCGACGTCGCGGTAGGTGACGGGCACCTGGAACGCCACGGGCGGGCGCGTGCCGGGTGCCACGACCGGCAGGTCGCGGGCGCCCCAGAACGCGGCGGTCTCGTCGGCGCTGGTGGCGGTCGGCACGGTGGGGGCCACGCGCCGGAAGTCGCGGAGGACGGTGTCGTCGAACGCGGCGACGATCACGTCGTCGTCCCGCCCGTGCTCGGCGAGCAGCTCGGCGACGGCTCCGGCCAGCGACGGCCGGTCCGGCGGGCCCTCCTTGAGCTCCATGGTGAGGGGGGCGCCGGGGAACTCGGCGAGCACGGCGCGCAGGCTCGGCACGCGCAGGTCGTCGGCGCGGGTGCCGCGCAACGGGTAGGGGCCGTCGGGAGCGCGCTCCTCTGCCCCGTGGCCCTGCACGAAGCGGAACGCCGCGTCGAGCCGTGTCAGCTCGGCCAGTGTGTGGGCGGCGACCGGCCCCGATCCGTCGGTGGTCCGATCGACGGTCGCATCGTGGCAGACGACGACCTCACCGTCGGCGGTGGCCCGCAGGTCCATCTCCAGTCCCGCCGCGCCGGCGGCGACCGCCCCGCGGAAAGCCCGCAGCGTGTTCTCGGGCCACAGCCGGGCGCTGCCCCGGTGGCCGAAGGCCAGCACCCGTCGGTGCAGCCAGGCATTGTCGACGAGCATGCGGTCGAGGGTACGCGCCACACCCCGGGGGTGCGGTGTCGAGCGCACCGTGGCGGTGCGCCAGACGCCACACCGACCCTCAGGCGAGCAGCGGTCGGACCTCGTTGCGGAAGAACGGCAGGAAACCGGCCTCCTCCAGCATCTCCAGGCGGACGGCGGTCGGCGGCCAGCGGTCACCGAGGATGTGCTCGTTCAGGGTTCTCGCCGCTGCCCACGCCCAGGAAGAAGCGGCCCTGCAGCAGCACCGCCGACGTGGCCGCGGCCTGGGCGATGATCGCCGGGTGGATGCGCACGGTGGGGCAGACCACGCCGGTGACGGCCCGCAACCGCTCGGTGGCCTGCGCGATCTCGCCGATCACCGACCACACGAACGGGCTGTGGCCCCTGCGCGTCGACCCAGGGGTGGTAGTGGTCGCTGATCATGGCGCTGGTGAAGCCGGCCTCCTCGGCCAGCGCGGCGTGGCGGACCAACTCCCGCGGTCCGTGGTCCTCGCTGGACAGGATGTAGCCGACCTCGACCATCTTCGGGTGCTCCTTCGCCGCGGTGCGGGCGGCAGGCTTGCCCGTGGGCGCCGCGGGGAAACCCGGTGTGGTGTGCGCGGCTGGCGTCCCCGCGCTGGAGTGGGTCGTCTCGCCGGGCCGCATGCCGGGGCGTTCCGCCGGGCCACGCGCCCACTGTGGAGTGGGTCGTCTCGCCTGGCCACATGCCCGGGCGTTCCGCCGGGCCACGCGCCCACTGTGGAGTGGGTCGTCTCGCCTGGCCAC